>JANHAK010000066.1 GCA_024464195.1 Methanomassiliicoccales archaeon
CCGGCAACAGCATGATACCGATGAAGCCGAGCAGTTGAGGACAACACAGAGAGGCTTGACGCTTATCATGCAAGAGGGGTATTCTCCGTGCATTAAGGGCTATAGTGCTGAGGGCATCTTCAACAAACCCCTGGATTTCGTCGCAGTTTGCAACCTCCTAAATATTATTGGAAAGGTTGACATCGACTCTGAGGGAAATTTCTGTCGTGTTAATGATGTAATCGTGATGAAAGAAGGGGCGATTATTGCAAAAGGAAAAAGCCCCGATGAAATAAAAGAGAATGTGGAAAGGGTGCGCCAAGCAGTAGTCAAGGCCATGGAGTGCGTCGGGTGCGGAGTATGCATCGCAAGATGCAATAAGGGTGCACTCATGCTCGAGCAGGGTCACATTCGAATTCTTCCAGACAGATGCATTCACTGCGGAGATTGCATCGAACCGTGTCCTGCACTTAGCTTTGGCGACTCCGCTTTTGAATTCTAAGTCTCAGCCATACTCATGCAGAGAGGTTTGACCAACGCGAGACCAGATTGCCTCCACGCTCAACGCACAAAATCGATTCCATCATCGTCGGCTGAGTTGTATCCTCTTGCATTCCTCCGGGGAGCAAAATCGCTGGCTAGCTTATCCTCGTAATCGTAGTCGCTTCTCCCTAGCATATATTTCGATTTTGCACCTGTGACGATGAGGAGTACCTTGATCGTCCCCTTCAGTTCTGGTTCAATCGAACAGCCCCAGATAATTCTTGCTCTTTCATTTACACTGTTTGTGACGATCTCGGCTGCTCTTTGGGCTTCCGCGATTGTCATATCAGGACCGCCTACCACCCTTATCAGGGCACCTTTGGCATCCTTTAAGTCAATTTCACCGAGCAATGGCGATGTAAGTGCCTCCTTAACCGCCGCTTCCACTCTGTCATCCTCATCATCGGATTCTCCAATACCAACGAACGAAATTCCCCCTTCTCTCATAACGGTCTGGATATCGCTATAATCAAGATTCACCAATCCTGGTTTGGTGATGATCTCGGTAAGACCTTTCATTGTCTGCATTAGAACCTCATCGGCCACCTTGAACGCTGCATCAATCGGTAATTTTGGAACGAGCTCCAACAGCTTGTCATTTGGGATAACGATTGTCGTGTCGCAGACACGTCTCAACTTATCAAGACCCGCGAGTGCGTTTTCCATTCTAATAGTTCCTTCAGCTTTGAACGGTAATGTGACAACACCAATTGTCAAGGCTTGAAGTGATTCCTTAGCAATTCTCGCAACAAAATGCGCTGAGCCGGTACCTGTTCCGCCACCAAGACCTGCAGTGACAAAAACGATGTGAGCCCCCCTCAGATACTCTCTGATTTCGAGCTCATTCTCCTTCGCTGCTTGTTCACCAACCTCAGGTATTGCGCCAGCACCAAGTCCCCTTGTTGCGGTTCTTCCTATGAGAATCTTCTTCGGCGCACGAATTGTCAGAAGATGCTTTGCATCAGTGTTAATCGCACATAGCTGCGCTCCACTGATGCCAGCGTCGACGCATCGATTGATTGTGTTTGACCCACCTCCGCCACAACCGATGATCTTGATACAGACATCCATCTGAGCCGCGATCTTGCGCAGCTCTTCATCGATATCTGAAGATACATCTACAGCCCCTTGACCAATCTGCTGGTCACCATTTACAGATTTCGATACCGCTAAAGCGTGCTTCACTAACGAATTCACCATGAGTGCATCCCTCGTTTTACGATAAGTTGCAACTGGAATATAAATATTGCGTAAGACCAGTTTAGCGACTGTTTGTGCTACCCGTGTAGCTCCTCTTATCCTTTGCCCTGCCTTATCAAAATTTTTCGGAACAATCTCAAAATTAAATAAAAAGATCTTCAACCGATAATGTGCATGACAATTTCAGGCCACATGACAAGATGAATGCTCGGTTCCCCTTCAAAATTCCTATAGTATTTCTGATAAATTTCCTCAGCGGAAGATGGCATAAGAGCCGATGCCAACTTCAGACAAACAATGCCTATGACATATACAGTAAAAAGGGCAGATGGTTCTTTTTCTTCGACGCGTTTCTTACAACTCTCCTCAAAGAATTCGAGAAATTCATCTTCTAGAAAAGATCGCAACATCTCGATGGCATTCTTTTTGTTATTTGAGAGTGTTGCTGAAGTGACAGAGTCAATCAACTCATGCAACCTTGAAATCACCCAAACATCGGCACCAGCGAGGTCTGATGGTTTCATCTCGGGTCTTTCCTTAATAAAGTCACCGACGGTTCTTCCAATCCTCAAAAGTACATTCCTCACCATCGCCTCCTTCATCCTTTCCTCAATAATCTCCCTTGTTTCGTCGTAAGTCCTTGATCTGCTTGCTCTCACCGCCTTTCTTAGAGGTTCTTCGATTGAGCCGCTGAAGACACCCATTCGGGAGAGATCAGGTGCCATTTTAAGCATATTAACAATGTATGTACGGAGTTGCTCGGCGCTCCGATACCGATGCTTCACAAAATCAAGGCATGCAGCAATGTCTCTGACAGCCTCAATGACTTCACCATCAAGAAAGGTCGATTTTGAAACTTCGACCAGAGCCTCAATGTCATCGACTGGTATTTCCTTATTTCTTGCCATTGCAATCAGAAGCATTGTCTGCTCGTAAAATGAGGCATATGTGATCGCGTGAAATCCGACGTATTCTCCCAGAAATGACAACACCGCTCTGCGAACATCTCTACTCGGATGAATAATATTATTGAGAACGGCATCCATTCCAACACGAGATTTCGCGATTTCAGACAAACAATGTCTCACACCCATCCGAACTTTTTGATCAGGATTATGATAAAACTTCAAAAGAATTGCAACCATTTCATATGGATCCTTGGTGCCATGGCGCAATATTCGTTTTTCCATACGCCTTCTTTCGGCCGCGAGTGGGGATTTAAGAGACCGGACAAGAATTTTTTCAATCCTCATCCCCTCAGTTACCTTTTTCTGAGGAGACACGAACAGTCGACGTAAAGAAAATCGCACCATATGTTGTCAACCAAATAAATATGAGTAAATACTAGAATCTTTCTAATAGGAGCAGAACCATGTTGAGAAAAAACAGATCGAGATCATTGGCAAAGGAACTGGAAGTATTTCTTGTTCGTTTTCAAAACATCATTTTCAACCAAACTGGGTCATTATAGAATTTGAAAACTGTATAGAAAAAGCTTTTATGGTGTCTTTTCGATTATACTCTTGGTAGGCGCTCGCAGAGAGTGTGGGTTAAGATGGGTGAATTATCACAGATACGCAATGTTTTGGATGACATTAAGAATCTCGATCATGTGTTGGACGTTTCTCTTATCTCAAGGGGTGGAATGTATATTACCGGGGATCCTCCGAAAGGTGTGCATCAGGAAACATTTGCGGCAATGTCCGCGATCATTATTGGTGCGGCCGAGACCACATCGGCAGAACTAAGAGACACGTTGAATAAAGTGGTGCTGCAGCTTTCGAATAGAAATCTGATTTTAACTGGCGCGGGACCGCGTTATTTGCTTGTAGTCGCAACGGATGCAACGGCAGATGTGAACAAAATCGCCAACGATGCCAAAGAAAGAATTTCGAAAATCGAGTTAACACTCTAGTTACAATCTTCTCATACCTCTCGCGATCCATTCGGAAATGCATTTTGCACCGTAACTGAAAGATTCCGAAAATTTTCTCGATGCACCTTCCGCTCTCGTCCTTTTGTTGAGGATTTCTCTGACGAGATCGTCGGCAGTCTCACAATAATCTGGAAAAAGAGTATATCCCTTTCCTATATGAGATATCGAATGCGCATCACTTCCACCAGTTTCACCGCAATTGACAATTTCAAGAAGCTTTTTTGCTCTAGAATTTGATCTGGACGACGATCGTGCGTTAATCGTTTCAATCGCGTCGAATTTCTGACCAATAATTTCTTTACTTCCAAGTCCCGACCATAAACGATAAGGATGCGGTGCGACAGCGACTCCTCCATGATCGTGGATCAAGTCGATCGTCTCTTCTACACTTTTTCCGCGCGGAATGACTTCTCTGACATTATATGCGATCACATGTCCCCCAACACTTGTAATCTCGATGCCTGGCAGTATGATGACATCATCTTGTTTAATCATAAGCGCTTGATTCGTGCCTTCAAGAGAATTGTGATCAACGATCGAAACTGCACGAATGGAGAGAGCCCTACATTTTTCAAGAATTGCTTCGACCTTTAAATTGCAATCGCCAGAATAGATTGAATGAACATGGAGGTCGGCCATCATCGAATTAATGCTCCGTTCTCGATGTCTCCGTCCACTGTGATCACAATACCATTATTCGTTAAGAGCGGCAAGGCAATCGAGGCATCTGGAGATGGCAAAAAAACAGCAATCTTGCTACCTTTTTTGATAGCGCCGTTCCTCATTTCGATCTTCATGGACTTACCTACGTCAATTGTCCTCGCGTCAATGACCTGACCAACAACGAGCTTCAACTTTTGAAAATCAGAGAACAGCAAAACCTGATCTGACGGATTCATGCCAGAATTAACTGGTGTACCTGCTGGAACATCCTCGGCGGGCGTAAGAAGAATAACCTTATTCGAATGTTCTGCTGCCAATAGCATTCCTTGAGATTCGACGCCTCTCAATTTGGCAGGTTGGAGGTTTGTCACAACAACGATTTTCTTTCCAACGAGCTTATCCTTGTCATAGTGACCCTTCAAACCAGCGACTAGCCTTATTCTCTTTCCAATATCAACCTCAAGAACATACAATTTATCGGCGTTTGGATGATCTGCAACACTGATGATCTGACCAATTTTCAAATTCAATTTTTCGAACTCTTTAAACATTGCCATATCCTCCTCAATTTCGATCTTTGAAAACAACGGGCGTGGCTCTCTTAACTTTTGGCCCGGAACAACGGGAATAGAAATCCAGCCCCATCCTTTACTCAAGAGGCTTTCCTCATAACCCAATAAACGCCAAAGATCAGAAGCCGAACGAGGCAAAAATGGATAGGACAAAACAGCAAGCGTCTTGACGATCTCGATATTTAAATTAAGAACGGATCCGCATCGATCTCTATCCTGTTTTAAAAGTGCCCAGGGTGCAACGCTATCGAAAAATCTGTTACCAAATTGAGCGAGATCCATCACCGCCTTTAGCGCTTTCTTGAACTGACATGTTGAGAGATACTGATCGACTTCATTTACCGCGACAGAAATTGCATTGGTGACTTTCCTCCAATCCTCATCAACCCCATGACAGGGAGGAATCGAACCAAAGTGACGATAAGTGAAGCTTAGAACTCTATGGTAGTAATTTCCCAGCGTAGCCACGAGTTCGTTATTCGTTTTCGCCTGAAAATCATCCCAGTCGAATTCGCTGTCCCGATTTTCCGGCATATTTGCAGCCAAATAATATCTAATGATGTCTGGGTCAAAGCGTGAGAGCATGGTAGGAATATCGATGCTTACTCCTCGGCTCTTCGAAAACTTTTCTCCCCTAAAAGTGAGATATTCGTTTGCAGGAACATCATACGGAAGATTGAGACCACCATATCCCATCAAGATAGCCGGCCAGATGATCGTATGGAATGGAATATTATCTTTTCCGAGAAAGTAATAGTGCCTCGCGTCTGGATCCATCCAAAAATCTTTCCACTTCTCCGGATTTCTTGTTCCCTTGGACCATTCAATCGATGCAGAGAGATACCCAATGACAGCCTCAAACCAGACATAAATTACCTTATTTTCCCAGCCAGGCAATGGAACGCTCACTCCCCAGGTCATGTCACGGGTGATGGGCCTATCATTCAATCCGGCCTCAAGCCAGTTTTTTGTAAATGTCTGGACATTGGGCTTCCAATGAGTTTTACTGCTCACATAATTTAAAAGAGATTCGTTGAATGCGCTAAGCCTGAAGAAGTAATGTTCCGTTTCTTTCAATACCGGTGGCGAAGAGCAAATCGTGCAAATCGCATCATCAAGTTCACCGGGTAGAAAGGTGGTACCGCATTTATCGCACTGATCGCCCCTCGCCCTTTCGTATCCACAATTTCTGCATCGCCCTTCTACATATCTATCCGGAAGAAATCTCCCACATTTTTCGCAGTAATATTGCAGTGTTTCCTTCTTATAAAGATGACCTTTTTCAAGAAGGCGTAAGAAAACGTCATGCACAACGGCAAAATGATTTTCAGTATGGGTTTTTGTAAAAAGATCAAAGGTAATGAGCATACCTCTGATCGCCTCTGAGTTAATCTGGTGATATCTTTCTGCAATTTCTTCTGGGGAAACACCTTCCTTTTCGGCTTTGACTGTAACTGGCGTTCCATGCTGATCTGAGCCAGAAACCATAAGAACTTCATTACCTTTCAATCTGTGATACTTAGCGAAAATGTCGCCTGGCAATAACGAGCCCGCAACGTGTCCTAAATGTATTGGACTGTTGGAATAAGGCCATGCAGTGCAGACCAGGATCCTAGCCATATGAAACGAGGGTGAATGAACCACATAGGATTTAAGTTTGATTATTTGCAGCGTAAGCCACTATCAAATAGCCAGATAAGGTGTTTCATATTTAGAAAGAAAGTTAGACTATACTCATTTTGACAATTTTTGACCAAGTCTTGCTTAATAAACTGAAAGAGAAATAGATAATAAATTTTGAGAGCCACAAATTCTGGCTGATAGCGCTAAGCGAAATGATATTAAAATTG
>JANHAK010000067.1 GCA_024464195.1 Methanomassiliicoccales archaeon
AATTCCCTCATCCCTCAGCGCCCTTGAAATCATGAGATGGCGCTCACCTGCGGTGAAAGGATTTTCGAAGGTGTGGGAATACTGAGCGCTGCCGATACCAATCGTTACATAGTCAGATTCCCTGGCAATCGTCTTAATAACTTCGAGATGTCCCTTATGAAAAGGCTGAAAACGTCCAATAATCAGGCTGTTGAAATCATCGCTATCCAAAGATTTCCTCTCCCAGCAATCAGGAAATGATGCACAGGTTATTCAAATTTTCCAATAAATTGATGTAAAAATATTAAAAAAAAGAATCACTGAGTCGTTGGTCTTCCGCTACCGGGCACAGTCGCGCTTTCCACCATTGAAGCGAGCTTCCTCAACAAACCTTCCTTCTTCGTCCCTCCGACGAGCGCATGGCTAAGAACTTCACTGAGGTTCTCGACCGGCACGATTTCGATTTTACCGATATATCTCTCTTCGAGGACAACATCTTTTAGATTATCTCTTGGAATGAGGACTTTCTTAATTCCAGCTTCCGCTGCCGCCTCAATCTTCGCAGTCACTCCACCAACCGGTAAAACCTTTCCTCTCACGCTTAGACTTCCAGTCATTGCAACAGACTGGTCAACAGGCACTTCCTCAAAGGCTGAAATGACTGCCGTCGCAACGGAAATCGAGGCGCTGTCGCCCTCGACACCATCATATGACCCGACGAACTGCACGTGCACATCATGGTTGCTGATGTCCTCGCCCGTGTACTTCTTGATCAGCGCAGAAACATTCTGGACTGCTTCCTTCGCAATTTCACCGAGTCGGCCTGTTGCGATGATCTTTCCGCCATTCTTTGTCTGCGCAGGTGTAACTTCAGCAACGATTGGAAGCACGACACCAGAATACTCGGCCATGCTCGATTCGGTGTTGAGCGCCGCTAGACCGTTGACAACACCAACCGCGGATCCCTCTGTCACGAAGGTCCTGTACATTTTTCTGATTTCGATGTAGCGATCTGCAACTTGTTGCTCGAGACTTCTCGCAATTTTCTTTGCTCTTAGGACATGATCGGCCGTAACAATTGGCTTGTTTTCTTCGCGGGCGATGTCCCCTGCAACCCTGATCAGTCCTCCTAGCTCTCTCAACCTGAGGGTCAGTTGTCCGCGCCTACCAGCCCTGCGCTGCGCTTCCTTGATAATCTCCGCAACAGCACTCTTATCGAAATGGGGAATTTTCTTGTCTTTCGCGACCTCTTGCGCCACGAACCTGACAAGCTTTTGCCTGTTCTCGTGAGTATCGTCCATTGTCGATTTCATGTAGACCTCATAACCGTAACCACGAATCCTTGACCTCAGCGCTGGATGCATTCCCTGAACGGCATCGAGGTTACCAGCACATACGAGAATGAAATCACATGGAACTGGCTCGCTCTTAACCATCGCGCCAGAACTTCTCTCACTCTGACCGGTGATCGGAAATTTCCCCTCCTGGAGGGCTGTGAGCAAACTCTGCTGGGACTCGATCCTCAGCATGTTGATTTCATCAATGAAAAGGACACCTTTAGACGCCTTATGGATCGCACCAACCTCGAGCCTCTCATGCGCAGGTGTCTCAAGACCACCGCTCTGGAATGGGTCATGTTTGACATCACCGAGCAATGCACCAGCATGCGCTCCAGTTGCATCGATAAAAGGCGGCATCTCCCCTTCTTCGTGAGAGATGAGAAGCTTTGGCACCATGATATTTTCTTGCCTCGTACCTGAATACCTCATAGCAAAGAAAATGATCGCCGCCGCAACAATCCCAATGAGAATAATACCAGGGTCATGCATTCCCGATTGAATGTAAAGGATAACAGTGAGAATGATGATCATAAAAACGATTCCAGTCACCATTGACGCTTTCTGCTGCTTTCGCTGCATCGCCTCGCGCTTCTGCGCCGCGACAATTTCTTTTCCCTTTCCCGCGGGGACGACTCTTATCTTCGGCTCGTTGGGATCATCGGGATTGTGATACGCGATAACGTCCTGAAGCTCACCCTTTGGCAGGAATTCAGTCATTGACCGCGCCAGCATACTCTTCCCAGTGCCTGGATCGCCGATCAGCATAACGTGGCGCTTCTGCTCAGCCGCTTTCTTGATCACCTCGACAGCCGCATCCTGCCCGATCACCTGATCGGCAAGCTTTTCTGGAATTTTTATGTCTGCTGTCGTTGTGAAATTTTGCGTTTTGATCCATTCGTCAACGTCCGGAATTTTTTCAACAGGCGTCTCGTCTGTCATATTAATTTGACTCGGTTCACTCATATCTGTTACCACTAATTAAGCATTTCCCTGAATTTAACATCTTTGTATACGATCCAGATAGTCAAAACGAGCAAAGACACATTATATTAAGGAATGTCATTAAGTATTCAACACCGATTCACTTGGCTAAATGAGCGGAAGAAGTTCAAGTGTCGTTGCCTTACTGGCAGCAGTCATTATGTGGGCGTCTTCATTTCCGCTATTAAAATTGTGCATTGTTTATATCCCACCTATCACGCTCGCCGCGGTACGTTACTTAGTCGCCGCCATTTTCATGTTCTCTATCGTAGTTGCGATGCTCGGAAAGGAAAAGACAGTACGAAAATTCTCTGCTGGCTGGAAAAGACTTACATTACTTGGATTTGTTGGTATAGCGTTACCAAATGCTGCACTCAATCTGGGGCTGCAATACACGACTGCAAGCCTATCCTCGATCATTCAAGCATCAGGGCCCGCGTTTACAATCGTGCTTGCGGTGCTGCTACTCGGTGATAAATTGACATTGCGTAAGGTCGTTGGCATGATTGTGGCTTTAATAGGAACGATTCTACTCGTTGGCGGTGAAAACAGTGATTTTGGGCACGGAGCTATGATTGGTAATGTCCTGGTTCTTATTTCCGCCATTTCTTATTCATTTTCTGGCGTTCTCGCAAAGAAAGAACTCGTAGTGAGTGAGCCGGCAATCATCAACTGCTGGAGTCTTATTACAGGATCCCTAATCCTGTGTCTCGCGATTCCATTAGAAATGAGGTACGAAGTGGCCATTTCTCTAGACATCGTTCTTATCATCTTCTTTCTTGCACTTTTCCCTGGTTGCATCGCATTTCTTCTGTACTATTATGCACTGAGGAAACAAAGTTTGAGCTCAGTATCCTATTTCCTTTATCTCATTCCCCTGTTCTCGACAATGATGTCGATTCCGATGCTCGGCGAAACAATCACTTTGAAAACTGCCTTATTTGCCATATTTATTATAGCGGGTGTGGTAATTGCGCAATATAATCCTCTGAGCGCTGGTGAGAAGAAAAATGGGGTTAAAAAAGTTGGGAATCCCTGACAATGTCGTCGAAATCTTGAAGAAAGACGGAATCGTCACTTTATATCCTCCTCAAGAAGAGGCTCTCCCGTACGCGCTCACGGACAAAAATCTCGTGCTCGCTGTCCCAACCGCTAGTGGCAAATCTCTCGTTGCCTATCTTGCGGCGCTCAAACATGTCCTAGAACGAGGCGGCAAGGTTCTCTACATCGTTCCACTAAGAGCGCTTGCAACCGAAAAATACGAAGATTTGAAGAAATTTGAAGGACTCGGAATCAGAGTGGAGATGTCCATAGGCGATTTTGACACACCCGATCCTGAACTCGAGAAATTTGATATCATTGTGGCAACATCCGAAAAAGCGGATTCGTTGCTGCGCCACAGGAGTCGATGGCTTGAAAGAATATCTCTTGTTGTAGCTGATGAAATTCACCTTATCCATGATCCTGATCGAGGGCCAACCCTCGAGATCACACTTGCTCGATTCCGACGATTCAATCCCAATATACAGATTATTGCTCTCTCGGCAACCATCAAGAACTCAAAAGAACTTGCCAACTGGTTAAACGCGGTCCATATTTCCAGTAATTGGAGACCCGTGCCATTGAAAGAGGGCGTTCTCTGCGAAGGGATTATCAAATTCACTGATAATACAATGAGGGAGATCAAGAATCGCGGGGATGTCATCTGGAGCCTGATCTCTGATGCGATCCTCACTGGTGGGCAGTGTCTCGTTTTCGTCAATACACGAAAGTCCGCGGAATCCCTTGCCATCCGATACGCTCCAAAAATGAAAGAGGTCTTAAAAGATCATGTGGAAATTGATGGTCTAGATGATCTTATCGACGAAGATGAATCGACGTCAATCGGTAAGCGGCTGAAGAGCTGTATGAGAAAGGGTATCGCCTTTCATCACGCTGGACTGACGAATGAACAGAGGAAGCTTGTCGAGAAGAGTTTCAGAAACGGTACGATTAAATGTATCATTGCAACGCCAACCCTTGCTGCGGGAATCAATCTGCCAGCGAGAATGGTTGTAATCAGAGATGTTTACCGTTACGAATCTGACGTCGGTAATGTTTCCATACCAGTGCTGGAAATTAAACAAATGTGCGGACGTGCTGGGAGACCAAGATTCGATCCATATGGCGAGGCGGTACTTATCGCGCGTAATGAAAGCGAAATGAGTTTTCTTATGGAGAATTATCTTCTTGGCGAACCTGAAGAAATTTTTTCAAAACTCGGCAATGAAACCATTTTGCGCAGTCATATCCTCGCCGCGATCGCAACAGGTGTTGCGAATTCAATGGAGACCTTGATGACTTTTTTCAGCATGACGTTCTTCGCACACCAAGTCAGCATCACAAGTTTGAGCGAGGCGGCAGAACGCATCATTGAATTCCTTGAAAAAGAGGGGATGATAAGGGTAAAAGAGGAAATTCTCCCGACATTTTTCGGAAGGAGAGTTTCCGATCTTTATATCGATCCAGTAACAGCGGTGAGACTCAGAGACGCGTTGAAAGCGTATAAATCAGGAGCGTCTGATTTTGGATTCCTCCATGCTATTTGTTCAACGCCAGATATGAGGCATATGAACCTCCGACGCGGAGAATATGAGATGATTGAGGAAGTATATTCGTTAAGAAAAAATGAACTTCTGCTCCCTGCGCCCGAGGATTTGAGAGAATATGAGTTTTATCTATCAGAATTAAAGACTGCGTGTGCTCTTGAGGAATGGATCGAGGAAGTCGGCGAGGAAGAAATTCTCGAGAAATATAATATGGGACCGGGTGATCTGAGAAACAAAGTGGAAATCGCTGAGTGGCTTCTATATTCGATGAGGGAGCTCGCGAATATTTTTAACAGAGAGGCATACCCAGCACTTAACGATCTCGTCGTAAGATTGAGGTATGGGGTGAGAAAGGAACTCCTCGATCTCGTTAGATTGCGCGGAGTAGGTAGGGTACGGGCAAGAATGCTTTTCAACAGCGGCTTCAGGACAATCGATGATTTGAGAAATGCTGATCTTCATGCAATCGCTCGCGTACCGCGTATTGGCGAGGCTCTCGCCCGTAGCATCAAAGCACAGATAGAAACAAATACGAAACCTGGATTGACAATTCCATCAAAAGAATCACGCGCTCAAAAGGAAATATCGCCAGAAGGACAGCGAAAGTTGACGGATTTCTAAAAGTCGATGATTGCGCGCGTGACGGTGAACTGATCACCCTTCTTCAGAAGCAAGAAATAACCTGTTGCATGATCAGCTTCTCTCATTTTGACGCATCTAATCTTCCTTAATACATCGCTTTCCCTTTCCTCAGTCATCCTGAGATGAATGATCCCATCAGCGAGGAAATCCGCATCGTGAGGCCCGTAGCAAGTAAAATGGCCTACAGGCATTTCAGAAATGATGAGCGTTGTGATATCAAGAGATCTGAGCCATTCAAACAGTCTGAACATGTCTTCTCGCGGCCTTGTGAAATTCGAGATGATCTCAAGGGCGCCGATAGAATCGATAACGAGCAATTCATAATTCATTCTGCGTTTTATCTCATTAATCGCAAATCGAAAAGTGTCAAACCAATTAGGGCCTTCTGCCTTTCTCCGTAACTCGCCCATATCAAGGATTTCGACATAACCCTTTGTTTCACCACGCAGTCCCATCTTTTCCATCTGCCGTAGGAGACTCCTCCTGCTCTGTTCAAGAGAAATATACAAACCGTTGACACCTTCGTGTTTTGCATTCATGAAGAGGATGTAGTAAGCGATGGAAGATTTCATTGTGCCAGTTTCACCAGCAACAAGAACGATGTGCCCCTGCGGGATACCTCCATCAATATTCTCGTCGAAGCCGTTTATGTACGTTTTGAATTTAATTCGGCGCTCGAGTTCGTTCATTCGCGGTCTTAACGAAAATAGCGTTCGAGAGTAAATATCATTTGTCTATGGATAGCCCCATGAAAAATGCTCAGAAAAAAAGAATCTATGAATCTCGTTTCATCATGAAAGCGACGACCCTAAAATGATCTTTTTCACATAATCGACATCTGCTGGGACAGATTCAATCTTTCCGAAGGATCTTATAATCGTGTCTGGATCCTTAAGCACGTTACCCGTGCAGATGCAGACGACTGTCTCCTCCTTTCCAATTTCTTTGAGATGCGCCATTTTGAAAAGACCAGCAATCGATGCCGCGCTCGCTGGTTCAACGCCTATACCTTCAGCCCTGCCTAGAATTCTCTGCGCGTCCAGTATTTCTTCATCAGTCACTTCGATAGCACAGCCGCCAGTCTCATAAATTGCTTTCAAAGCCTTCTTTCCACTGACTGGATTTCCAATTCTGATCGCTGTGGCGATTGTTTCAGGATGTTCAACGGCTGTAAAAT
>JANHAK010000068.1 GCA_024464195.1 Methanomassiliicoccales archaeon
GACTTGGAATCAGATACGTAATTTCTGGCGTAATCTTCAGAAAAATGGCCGAAGAGCACGGTTTAACTCTGGAGGAATTTGGCAAGTTGGCGGAAAGGGATGCCCGATTCGATCATATGCTCGATGAGGAAATGTTGCGGATTGCTCGTGAGAATGATAACATCATTCTTGAAGGACGATTGACTGGATATCTTCTAAATAAAAATGGAATTGATGCCTTTAAGATTTACCTGGATGCGGAAATCGATGAAAGATCGAAGAGAGCCTCGACGCGGGACGGAATCGATGGTGAAGCGGCAAGAAAAAAGATCATTGAAAGGGAGAAATGTGAGGCGGCGAGATATGAGCGATATTACGGTTTTGATCCAGCCGATAGGAGTTTTTATGATCTCGTAATTGACACAACACACCTCTCACCCGATGAAGTGGTTTCGAAAATTATTGAGGCGTTGGAGGCGAGAGGTTGGCTAGAATGCTCGTAAGAGAGGAATCGTTCGTCAGCGATAAATGGGGAAAGCCCCCCTCGGCCCGATCGGTAGAAGAGCTTTTGGAAGCCGGTGTGATCAATCTCGATAAACCAAGCGGGCCCACATCTCATCAAGTGACTGCGTGGGTTAGAGATATTCTCTCAATCAAGAAGGTCGCGCACGGCGGTACTCTTGATCCCAACGTTAGCGGTGTTCTTCCAATTGCTACAGGGAAAGCGGTCCGAGCAATCGATCTAACTTTGAAATCTGATAAGGAGTACGTATGTTTGATGAAGTTGCACAGGGAAAAGAAAGAAGAAGATATTCGTAAGGTTCTTTTGAGTTTTGTAGGGGAAATTTTTCAGACGCCACCCGTGCGATCTGCGGTGAAACGGCAAATGCGTGTCAGAAAGATTCATGAGATCAGAATTATCGAGATCAGAGGGAGGGATATTCTTTTTAGAGTTTCCTGTGATGCTGGAACTTACATCAGGACGCTTTGTTACGACGTTGGCGAAGCTCTCGGAACGGGAGCGCACATGGAAGAATTGAGACGTGTGCGCTCCGGGAATATGAGAGAAGAAGAGTCTGTCAGACTTCAAGATATTAAGGATGCATTTGTATTCTGGAAGGAGGAAGATGACGATTCTTTGATGAAGAAAATTCTCATGCCATTTGAGAAGCTCCTTGAGCCTCTTCCAAAGATTATCATTAAGGACAGCGCTGTTGATGCGATCTGCCATGGTGCGGATCTGGCAGTCGTTGGGATTGCTCGTCTCGATGACGATATTGTGAAGGGGAGCACTGTTGCGATTATGACGGAAAAGGGTGAAGGCATCGCTCTCGCGACGGCCGAGATGAGCGCAGAAAGAATTCTCAATGCGAAGGAGGGCATCGCGGCGAAAGTGAAGCGTGTATTCATGAAACCTGGCACGTACCCGAAAATGTGGTGATCATAAGAAATCTTGTAATGTCGTCTGATTTTTAATCAATGGTCTTGAATCGATATCAAGAATTTTCTTGATCGCTTTTGACAGTATTCTTGACCGACCATGATACGTTAAAACAAGGGAGGGGTTGCATCGGTCTATAAAATTAATGAGTTCCTCGAAGTCTGCATGATCCGAGAGAGGAAATGCTCGATCGACATTGATAATCTTTCCGAACACTTCATCTACTGCCATACCTGTGACGACTGCTGTTTTTGACCGATCATCTTTCCAATTTCTTACATGAGGTGAATTTAGATACCTCATAGGATAAATCTGGATTGATGGTTCGAATGGTAGGTTTTCTGAGAGCATGGAATAATGGAATGATATATTGGGGATCAAGCGCGTCAAATTGTCGATTGATTTGTGGACAAATATCTGATGATCAGAAAGGATCGACATTAACTCCTGCGCCTTCCCAAATGGTTGCGCAAAGAAGGTGACTGAAAAACCCCGTTTGATTGAGTCTTCAGTCCAATCTTTGATCTCACTCACGATTTCCTCTGTTTTTGGGAAAATAAATCGCGGATCGCCGTAAGTTGCCTCGACGATCATAGCGTCTGTTTGGATAGGAATGGCTGCGTCAAGACCGAATCTCGCTCGTGTGCTGAAATCGCCAGTGTATAGAATTCTGCGCTTATTCTCGAGAAGGAACATCGACGCGCCAGGTACGTGGCCAGAGTTGAGAATTCTGATCTGCGAGCAAGTAATTGGCCTGATCCTTTTCCCTAATCTCACATTCGCTATGCTGGCAGTCAGATCTGTACATATTGCTGTTGCGCTGCGGATCTTTCTAGGTAAATGATCGAAATGTGCGTGCGAAATGCAATGAATCCCAGCCGTTCTGAGTTCTGTGGGATCAAAGTAATACTGCGCTTCTAAGAAGATCTCAATGCCATTTCTTACTCTGATATTAATCTGGTTCACTTGTTCCTCCAACATAATATTCTTCACATCTCGTAATTTCTATTGTCTTATGTTTAGGACATAACGTGCTTTTTTTAATTTTAGAGGAAAGTGAAAAATTCTGTTTTTTATTTTCAAGCATTATTTTTCGATGTACGGAATTTAAATATTTTTGTCTGCGAGAGTATTATATAGCACTTTATTGTACAATTAAGCTTTAAATATTACATTGATGTTCGCTATCAAACATGAAACGAAGCAGGGATTTACTTTGGAAACTCGGCAACGAATTCCAATGAATTTTCACGATTACGGCCGAAAAGACGATTGAAAGTGAGTATTGCGTTGTGCGAAGGACCGATTGGCGACCCAGTATCGATCTTTTCATCTTTGAGAGAAGAATTTCCAGGTGAATGTTTTCTACTTGAGTCCGTTGAAGGCACAAGTAGAACTGCACGGTATTCTTTCATCGGTGTGGACCCATTGTCGGTTTTCAAGTCAAGAGATCACACAGTGGAGATCGATGGCGAGTCTTTTGGAGTGGAGAATCCCTTTATCAATTTAAGAGAATACTTCAAATCATTCGACTGTGGTGCCTCTGAACTTGCGCCATTTTCTGGTGGTATCGTCGGCTATCTTGGATATGAGATGGTAAGGTTTTTGGAAACCGTCAATGGCTTGGATAAAAAAATCGATAATATGCCAGAATCATATTTCGTGCTTCCAAATCATCTTATTTGCATCGATCATCTCAACAGTCGAACTTTTCTCATCACCCATGGCAACCTACATGATCTTCAAAGATCCCTGAAAAAAATTCGACGCCCCGAGAAGCCGCTCGTTCGAATTGGAAAACCCATGGCAAATATCGAGAAGAAGGAATACGAGAGGATCGTTGAGGTCGCCAAAAGTTTCATTCTGGATGGCGACATATTTCAAGTTGTTCTCTCGCGAAGATACGAGTTTTCCGTCGAAGGCGATCCTCTTGCGATGTATATTGCGTTACGCCGAATCAATCCCTCACCGTATCTCTTCTTCCTCGATTTCAACGATGTCAAGCTTCTTGGTTCCTCACCAGAAATGCTCGTGAGACTGGAAGGAAAGAGACTTGTGACAAGACCTTTAGCAGGTACGAGAAGAAGGGATGAAGACAGGGAGGAAGATGAGAAGCTGAAAATCGAGATGCTCCTCGATGAGAAGGAAAGAGCCGAGCATCTCATGCTTGTCGATCTTTCTAGGAATGATCTTGGAAGGGTTTCAAAGTTCGGTACAGTAAAAGTTACTGAGCTCATGGCTGTTGAGAAATATTCACACGTGCAGCACATCGTTTCGAACGTTGAGGGGGAATTGCGCGATGATTGCGACGCCTTTGATGTGCTCCGCAGTTGTTTCCCCGCTGGCACCGTTTCTGGAGCACCGAAGATACGTGCTATGGAAGTCATTTCAGAACTCGAAAAGGATCCGAGAGGACCATATGCAGGAGCTGTCGGCTATTTTGATTTCACAGGGAATATGGATTTCGCCATAACGATCAGATCAATCACTGTTTCTGATGGTAAAGCAAAAATTCAGGCGGGGGCAGGAATCGTTGCGGATTCTGTGCCAATTAACGAGTTTAATGAAACAGAGCATAAAATGAAGGCGATGCTGGAAGCCATTAGATCAATTTCTGAGGAGGGTTTCCATTGACTGAGATCCTCATTATAGATAATTATGATTCTTTTGTGTATAACATTGCTCAGTATCTCGGCGAGCTCGGTGCGGCCGTCTGTGTTCTAAGAAATGATTCACCAGATCTCTATCGATTTTTCAAGAAGTGTGACGGTTTCGTTATTTCTCCCGGTCCCGGTCATCCGAGGGACGCAAAGGGGAGCCTGGAAATCGCAGCAAACAACGGATTTGGTCTGCCAATTCTTGGTGTCTGCTTGGGTCATCAAGTCATCGCCTATGTCTGCGGCGGAAATGTTGTGAAGGCAGAGCGAACGTTGCATGGTAAACTTGGGCAGGTTCGGCATTTCTATGATCCGATCTTTGATGGTGTCCCCTCTGAATTCGTGGCAGTTCGATACCATTCATTGATAGTTGAACGTAGCAGTCTTCCAGTCTCTCTGAAAATCCTCGCAGAAAGTGAAAATAAGGAAATCATGGCCATTAGGGTCGGGAATGAACCTGTCTATGGCCTGCAGTTTCATCCAGAGTCTGTGTTGACTGCCTATGGAAAACAGATTCTTTTGAACTTTCTGAGGATGTGTAGGAAATGATTCGCGAAGCAATAAAGCACGTGGTTGAAGGCTATGATCTTACTTACCCAGCAGCACGAGCGGTGATGCATGAGATGATGCTTGGCAAAGCCACACCAGGTCAGATCGCGGCATTCCTCACGGCAATGAAGATGAAGGGAGAAAGGGAGCACGAAATGCTTGGTTTTATTTCTGAGATGCTTGACAATGCCCTTCGGATTCCATCTCCGCCTGGCGCCGTCGATGTGTGCGGGACAGGTGGGGATAATTCTGGCACATTTAATGTGAGTACAGTTGCTTCCTTTGTTGTATCAGCAACGGGCGTACCGGTTGCGAAACATGGAAACCGTTCAGTCTCGAGCAGATGCGGATCGGCAGACTTGTTACGCGCAACGGGCATTCCTTTCGATCTCGATCCCCCCTATGTTGAGAGATGTCTTTTTGAAGTCGGCTTGGGATTTCTCTTTGCTCCTACTTTTCATGTGTTAATGAAAAGTGTCAATGCGACGCGAAAGGAAATCGGCATTCCAACACTTTTCAATGTCCTTGGACCTCTGGCTAATCCCGCAAATCCACCATATCGGCTTATAGGGGTCTACAAACCGTCAGTCGTACAGACAGTTGCAAACATTCTTCGTTCTCTCGAGGTGCATCATGCGCTTGTTGTTCATGGAAATGGTCTAGATGAAATCACGAATACAGGGGAAACTATAGTGGTTGAGCTAAAAGAGAACAAGATTTTCGGTTATAGTATTTCACCGTCTGAATTTGGAATTGACCTGGCAGAGCCTAACGAAATCATTGGGGGAGACCCTTTCGAAAATGCGAGGATCGCGATGTCTGTGTTGCGCGGCGAATCCAATCCGAAACTGGATCTCGTTCTGCTCAATGCTGGTGCCGCTCTTTATGTAGCCAATAGAGCCGAAAATATCGAGGAGGGCATCAAAATCGCTCGGAAAGCGATTACCAGCGGAAGGGCACTTTCGAAGTTTAAGGCATTTCATTCATTTGTAAATGAACTTGAAGTGGAACGCCAACGAACGATGAGTATCGATTCTCTGAGAAAAACTGTCATATGCTCCGAGTCACTTGTATGCAGGTGCCAGGATCTGACAAGGGAAATGGCCAAGGAAATCATGATGTCAGAACGGGGCGCTTATTTGCTCAAAGGACTTGATGATAATCTTTTCAAATCACCGGGCGCACTCACTGTTATTATTCTCACAAAAATACTTCGCCTGCTATCTGAAGGAAAATTGAATATCTCCCTGCAACCCCGCTTCAATCGAGCCTCAAGGCAAAAGATGTCCGATGCAATTCTCAATGCAGAAGGTCTGGCAATTCTTGGCGAGTTCAAGAATCGTATCCCCTCATCTAAAAATCTATACATTCCACCAGAGCCATCATTAATCGCTGAGTTGTATAACTCGTACGGACTCGACGGTATGTCGGTCGTCGTCGAAGAGGACTTCTTTTTTGGCCATCCGAATCTTTTCACATTTTTCCGTGAAAGGATCGATATACCGATGCTGTTCAAGGATTTTATCGTATCCGAAGAACAAATCCGGGTCGCAGCGGAACTCGGAGCTAATTCCATACTTATTATCTCGAAGGCGCTCAAAAAAGATAGGATCGAAACGCTTATACAGGAAAGTATTCAGTTTGGTCTTGAGCCGATAATCGAAGTGCATGATGCTGGGGATGTCGAGAAGATTATCACATGTTCGAATTATGACATCATTAGCCTCGTTGGCATTAATTCTAGAAATCTCCAGACGTTGGGAACCGATTTATCGATGTTACAGCACCTGAAAAAAATGATTACTGGCGACAAACTCCTAATCGCTGAGAGCGGAATAATGGAATCAAAGGATCTCGAATCATTGCAAGGTTTTGACGCCGCGTTGATCGGCTCATCTTTTCTGACAGCGGAGAGACCTGCGGATAAGATCGCTGATATAGTCACCGCAGCAAGGAGGATGAAGAATTGAAGGTTAAGATCTGTGGAATCACAAATGCTGAAGATGCTTGGATGTGTGAATCATTCGACCCAGATGCCCTTGGTTTCGTTCATTATCCTTTGAAAGCT
>JANHAK010000069.1 GCA_024464195.1 Methanomassiliicoccales archaeon
TATTTGCTGTGCTGATGCATGGGACCTTTAACTTACTCGCTTCCCTCGGAGGACTCTTTGACAACGATAGCTCAATTATTGCAAGTGGGTTTGGTCTGCTTCTTTCCTTTATTCTCGTTTTCTTTGCAATTAAATTCATTAATTCGAGATTGAATAAAAAATTCTGAATAACGATTTACGACCAGTAGGGCTTCATGATATACTTATATGCGCTGTTTGCGGCAGTTGCCGCTTCCCCGCAAGCCGTAATGATCTGCTTGTATTTTCCGCTATAAGTAACGACATCCCCGCATGCGAAGACTCCTGGCCGTGAGGTACGCATGGCCGTGTCCACTCTAATTAGATTATCTTCCAATTCAACATTCCATCTCTGAATATCTTTAAGATCAGGAATATAACCAATATTAATGACAACCACATCGACATCAAGATTCATCCTTTGGTCGTTTCCAATTTTAATGGTGACACCATTCACCGTCTGATCTCCCCTAATTTCTTCGAGTTCGGCGTTGAGTATTGTTATTATCTTTGAACGTTTCACTTTTTCAACTATGCCTTCATCAGCTCTGAACTCATTTCGTCGGTGCACAATATACGTCTCTGCCACCTCGGATGCGATGAGGGCCATTTCGAGAGCACTATTACCACCGCCAACGAAAAGAACGCGTTTATCGACGAGGCTCTCCTTATGAGGAATTTTGTAATAAACTCCTTTATTCTCGAATTGATCCTCTCCTGGAATACCGAGCTTCTTTGGCTTGAAAAGCCCAATACCAACAGCGATGATGACTGCCTTGCTTTCGTAACTCCCTTTATCTGTGACAACGAGAAGTCTTGAGTCTTTCTCAAGAATATCAAGAGCCATCTCATTTTCATGAAGCTCACACCCCATGCTTAAGGCATGGGTTATCATTCTCTTTGCGAGCTTTTCAGCTTGTGTAAGGACGCAACCTGGATAATTCTCGATGCCTTTATCTGGATAAAGAGAAACTAGCTGCCCACCGGCGTTACCCGCTTCCAAAATCAGCGTCTTTAACTTGCGAGAGCGTGCGTATATTC
This sequence comes from Methanomassiliicoccales archaeon, assembly GCA_024464195.1. Taxonomy (GTDB): domain Archaea; phylum Thermoplasmatota; class Thermoplasmata; order Methanomassiliicoccales; family JACIVX01; genus JACIVX01. The sequence goes on from JANHAK010000069.1 coordinate 1,060, forward strand.
CAGCCGTCAATCCAGCGGGTCCTGCCCCAATGATAATCAGGTCGTAGTTCATCTTGGATTGTGATTGACTTCCTTAGCATAAGCATTTCTTTCCTTTTGAGGGGAATCTTATCAAAAATTTCTAGTTAAGAAAGATACGCTTACATATTTTGGCGAAAATAGAGGTTCTCATGCAAAGGACAATCAACGGAATCACTATTAGAATAGTGAAGGGCGATATCACAGAGATGGACACAGATGCGATTGTCAACGCTGCAAATAACATGCTATGGATGGGCGCTGGGGTAGCTGGTGCAATAAAGAAAAAAGGAGGAAAGGAAATTGAAGAGGAGGCAATGTCGAAAGGACCAATTCCAGTTGGAGAGGCGATAGTTACTGGAGCAGGTCGGCTAAAAGCCAAGTATGTGATTCATGCTGCCGGTATGGGTCAGGACTTGAAAACAGATGCAAAGAAGATTGCCTCTTGTACGTTGGCAAGCCTCAAGAGAGCGGACGAACTCGGAATCAAGAGCATATCGTTTCCTGCTATAGGAACTGGAATAGGTGGTTTTTCAATTGATGAAGCTGCCGAAGTAATGATAAAAACTATCATTAATTACATCAAAAAAGGTACGGGTCTGCAGTTGATTCAATTCACTTTATTTGATGAGAATTCAATGAAAATTTTTGAAGATGTTCTCGAGCACATAGGGGGTTAATTTGGCGACATTTAGGGCTTTCATCGCCGTTGATTTGAAGGCTAATGAAAAAATTGCGAAAGTTCTTGAAGAACTGAAAAGCGCATTACCATCGCTTAAACTCGTTGATCAGGCGAATTTTCATATTACTTTGAAATTCCTTGGAGATACCGAGGAATCGCTGATTCCAGACATCAAGAAAACTATTGAAAGAGCAACAATTGGCTTAAGCCCATTTACAATTTCGCTGATTGGCACTGGTGCTTTTCCATCAAAATCGAAAATCCGTGTGATTTGGATTGGAATCAAAAATACCGAGCAACTTTCGATGATTGCGAAAAAACTCGATGAAGAATTGTATTCACTTGGATTTGAGATGGAAGAAAGGGAATTCAGTCCTCATTTGACGCTTGCAAGGGCGCGTGAGATTATTTCATCAATGAAAATTGAGAAAATTATCGATCAGTACAGAGAAGAAGAGTTTGGAAAGGAAATGGTAGAGTCGATCAGATTGAAGAAATCTGTGTTGACACCAAAAGGACCAATATACAGCACTGTAGATGAAGTGATATTAGGTTGAATCATTCTGGTACGGTTTATTAGCAAAGTTTTCGAAATCATCGATCTGCATATTTTGATGAAGTTATACTACGAGTATTGGTGTGATTATTATTCTCTCAATACTCATTCAACTTTCTGTGAAACACTATGAAACTCATTCAAAGAAATATCAGAAATGATAGAGAAGGAGGCATTGAGGGTCTACCACTGCAGCTGATTTTGATGGTGGTCATCGCCGGAATTGGGATGACAATCGTCCTTGGCTGGATGACAGGGCTCGAGGCACCAAAAAGCATTGGCGCTGTTTATGCAACACCTAACGAAATTATCCTAACAGACGAAAATTCCGATGGATTATACGAAGGGAGCGACTTGACGCTCACAATCACTGTTGTCGATCAAAACGGAGATCCGGTTTCGGGCGCATCGGTAGTCCTGCAAGGTATGAACATTGGCTTCAAGGATGGAAGAACAGCCCACGGTATGACGGATGCGTCAGGAAAGGTCAAATTCGTCGATCTCTCGCTTTCGCAGAGAGGTGCAACAATCGGATTTGTAACTGTAACGGTGACGAAGAGCGGATATGGGACAGATTCGAGCCTTTCGATACCAGTTATCTCTGAGTGAGGAGATATGAAGCACTTTGACAAGAATGGGCTGGAGGGATTACCCCTTAAGCTCATGATCATTTTTCTTATCCTCTCCCTCACTATGCCTATTCTTATCGAAAATGCGGAATACTATGATACCCTTGTTATTGAGAAAAATTTGATTATGGAAGCGGAAAAGATTCGCAAGGGAGCATATTCGGTGTATCTTTCTGGCCCTGGAAACCTGAGGACAATCGATGTTGAGATTCCAAAGGGCACGTTCGGCCAACTTTGCAGATTGGAATTCGGTGGTGGCATGAATGATAGTGCTTCATTAATGATCAAGTGTTTCATCAACGACGATCTCTGCGGCACAATAATTCTCGAGAATCCGAGAATTTCTATTATTTCAAATTCTGATCGACCAATCGTGATCGAGAACGACGGTATTAAGTTAGCACTTTCTTGCGTCGAGATTGATCGCTCGAGATTTGTTCAAGCCGAGGTGATACCACTTGATTGAATTCATGCTTTCGCGTTTTGCAGTTGGCATATGTGGTTTTTTAATTATCTGCTCCTTTTTCTCGATGTTCAATTCAATGAACTACGAAATGGAAAAGATGACAATCAAGAATTCTTTAGCCGAAATATCCGATCTCTTCTATACCATCGAGAATTATCCATACGCGGAGCAAAAAATCTACATGAAAAATGTATTGCCCTCTGCCGATAGCACTCTCGTCGTCAAAAAAGGATACATCAAGTTAATTGCTGGTGAGATAGAATTTGCTTCGGCCATACCAGACAACATTATTTTGATAGGCGACCAAGATGAGAACTCAGATGATCATTTTGTTGATATTCTTCAATTCGGTTGCGAAGATGTTCTCATACTAAAAAATGTGGCAGCGGAAAATGAAAATATATTGCTCGTTCAATTGGAAAAAATTTGAGCAATCTCTCGAACGGCCTCAACAAAGATTTGGCATTCTTCTAGGGTGTTATACACATAAAAGGAGGCTCGAGCGCAACCATTGATATCCCGTTTTAAGAAGAATGGATGTGCACAATGCATGCCAGATCTAATCATGATCCCTTTCATTTGGTCGAGCATCATCGCGATGTCATGCGAACCCAGTCCTTTAATGTTAAAGGAAAAGATATTTCCCCTTAGTCTGCAATCTTTAGGCCCAAGAATTTCAATTGCTGGATCATTGCGCAGACTATCAGTCACTTTGCTGTTAAGTCTGCAAACATGCTCTGAGATCGATTCAAGGCCAATTTTGTTGATGTAATCGATTGCCGCAGATGATCCTATTATCCCAGAATAATTCAATAAACCTGATTCAAGTTTGTCTGGCAAAGGCAGAAATTCAATCTCATCCAGAGAAGCAGTACTAACAGCTCCTCCGCCGGTGATCAATGGATCGAGCTTTTCAAGAAGACCTTCCTTACCATAAAGTACACCAACACCCGCTGGACCAAGCATTTTGTGCATCGAGAACGCATAAAAGTCTACATCCAATTCCTTTACGTCTACTCGCATATGAGGCGCCGCTTGCGCTCCATCTAATATGACAATTGCCCCATAATCGTGCGCTATCTCAATCACATCTTTCGCTGGAATACTCGTCCCAACAACATTATTTGCATGAGCAAAACTGACGACCTTGACATCTTTTGACACCATTGCCTTGAATGTTTCGAGATCAAAGACCCCATCTTTCGAAGTCTCAACAAATTTGCGCCTAATACCTTTGGATCTAGCAATCTGCATCCATGGAACGTGATTGCTGTTGTGCTCAATGTCTGTCGTCAATACTATATCGCCTCTCTTTAGGTCAAGACCTTTTGCAACGAGGTTAAGTGCTTCCGTGCAATTCTTTGTAAAAATAATTTCTTTTGAAGAGGGAGCATTAATGAAACTTGCGATTTTTTCGCGAGATTCATCGATTCTGATTGAGACTTCTGTCGCGAAACGATGTACACTGCGACCAGCACAAGCAGGGTACTTCAAATAATATTCGGTTGAGGCTTCAATCACCTGTCTCGGACGAAGAGTTTGACAAGCGTTGTCGAAATAAATTGGATCGTTGTCCCCGCCCGTGTAAACGGGAAAATCTCTGCGTATCTTGTAAACATCCATATTTCTGCCTTCAATCGTTATTGCCCTATATTTTAATTATTAAAAAGACAATAATCAAACGGTACTCGATCTATTGATGAATTTTAATATCTCAAAATCAACATAACCCAATTGAATGATTTCATTGCAGACGAAATTAAAGAATCTCGTTCTTTCGAATCCCACAATGCTTGCATCTGGTATTCTCAGTGAAACTTCTGGTAGCATCATTGCTGCGGCAAACTCCGGCGCGGGAGCTGTCGTGACGAAGTCGATTGGAAGCGTGCCAAGAATGGGATATCCGAATCCGACTCTAATTGAGCTAAAGTTCGGCTATATCAATGCGATGGGTTTGCCAAATCCGGGTATCGACGAATTTGGGAAGGAAATAAAAGATTCGCTTGGGTGCGGTGTCCCGATCATCGGAAGCATTTTTGCATCAGATGAAAAAGAATTTGCATATCTGGGCAAGAAAATGGAGGAGTACGGTGTTGCAGCGCTTGAGCTCAATCTCAGTTGCCCTCATGCGAAGGGGTATGGTATGGAGATTGGGATAAGTCCAGAAATCGTAGGAAAAATTGTCTCGAAGATTAAAGATGAAGTTCAGATTCCTGTTTTTGCAAAATTGACACCCAATACACACCAATTAATTGAAGTCGCAAAGGCTGTGGAAGAAGCTGGTGGTGATGGTGTTGTCGCGATCAACACCGTCAAAGCAATGTCGATCTCAATCGATTTCAAACGACCAATTTTAGCAAATCGATACGGGGGTTTATCTGGACCGGCAATCAAGCCGATCGGGATTAGATGTGTCTACGAGCTTTATGATGCTCTTGAGATTCCTATTATCGGTGTCGGAGGGATAGAAACGTGGCAAGACGCGGTTGAATATCTTATGGCAGGGGCGACCGCATTGCAAATTGGTAGTGCGGTTCGAAAAAAAGGCCTGGGAGTTTTTAGAAGCATAAACAATGGCCTAACGAGATTCCTAGAAAAGGAAGGATACAGCGCAATTAACGAAATCGTGGGGGTTGCGCATGAGCTATCATAGGGCAGTCACTATTGAGGAAGTCATAGCGGAAGCCGATGGCGTTAAGACATTGAGATTCTCCTTAAGAAGAAAATGTCTTCCTGGTCAGTTTCTCATGATTTGGATCCCAGGTATTGATGAGATTCCAATGTCCCTTTCTTATATAGAAAATCCTAAGGGTATTACGGTCAAGGAGGTTGGTGAGGCAACGAGGGCGCTTTGTTCGCTTCGTCCTGGCGACCGGCTAGGCGTAAGAGGCCCTTATGGCAGAGGTTTTTCAGTCAGTAATGGGAATGTTTTATGCGTCGGTGGTGGAAATGGGATCGCGACGCTATTGCCAGCCGCAGAAGCGCTGAAAAGAGAATTAGTCGATTTTGTAATCGGCGCCAAAACTGAGACAGAACTGGTTTTCGTAAAAAGAGCAAAGAAATGCTCGAATCATGTCGTTATTTCAACGGATGATGGAACGAAGGGATTCAAGGGAACCGCCGTCGAACTAGCTGCAGAGATGATGGACAATAAGAAGTATGATGCGGTGTTGGCATGCGGTCCCGAACCAATGCTCATCCAATTGTTTAACCTCTGCAAGAAATACAATGTTGATTGCCAGTTTTCA
>JANHAK010000070.1 GCA_024464195.1 Methanomassiliicoccales archaeon
ACTATATCCGCATATTGCGCAAGCGTCCTCGCTTCATTTTCCCCAATCCCCGTATTGTGCACAGCGAAAACGATTGGTCTCACACCAAGCTGTTCTCCCGTTTCCCTGAGAGATCTTGCATCATCAGCCCTCCCGCCCGTGATCGTTACGACAATTTTTTTAAATCCGAGTTCCACGGCTTTTCTAAATCCTCGAACTTGATCGATAGTACAGCGCTCATCTATAATGAAACACCCTTTGTCTCTCAGCTTATTAATGATTTCTGGAATTGGGTCGGTGGCTATCAAACCAGTCATGTGCGCGCCAATCGCCTGCAGGACTTCTGGTTTATTGACAACAATTGTCCCTGCACCTTCGCAGACTACAACAGCGGCATCGACAAGACCTTCCAACATCGCATCCATTATTATTTCTGATGCGCCGAATGATACTGGCTTCTCGTGAGATTCGAGTATTCTTTCAGGTCCGTACATGCCGTATTCATCCATGTGTTTCCTCAAGACTCTCTCGACAGTTTCCTTGCTTTCTTCCTCGCATCCATAGAGTTCCTTTCTCAGCGGACACGACTTGATGAGTGGTTCCCTTAAAACAATGATTTGACCATTTTTGATGAGTATGAGGGCTTTTGCCATTTCAAGCAAGTGTTCTCCCATTGAAATCCCTTCGAAATTGTTGATGCCCTCTTTTATTCAATGGCGGAACAAATTTTCTCATCAGTAGATTATTTCGTTGTCTTGCTACAATCCTGAATCCCATGTGTTCATAAAATCCGATTGCTTCTTCATTGTTTGATTGGACCCACAATTCCACGCGTTCTGCGTTCAAGCGTGTAGCAATCGCCTCAATCCTTTTGATCATAGCCGCACCATAACCACGATGTTGATATGCCCTAGCCACCTGTATCGAAGCGATGAAAACTCTCTTATCTTCGATAAAAATGCAATAATATCCGATGATTTTGCCGTCGATCTCAAGTATTTCAGTTTGTGCATCCTCGTCGCATAGTGTGTCGAAGAGTAGCTCATCTTTCCACTCAACACCCCATGCACATCGGATAATATGAGCCATGTTATCCCTACTGATCTTGGCGAGCACGGGTAGATCGTGCCTCTGAAATGAGCGAAACGAAACGGAAAGAAATCTTTCGGGCCCCATGCGAAGGCGAGAGAGGACTTCCCTGACTTAACCTTTTCTGATTTTATGATTAAACCATTAGGATTTTAAAAATTGTAGCAAGTTGTGCGTTAAGCTGTGAGGGAAAGAAATTAAATAGTTGCTTGTTTGTCAAAGTCGCAAGGTGCAATATCTATGGTATACATAACTGAAGAAGCGACGAAGTTCCTGAATGATATCATCGAAAAGAATGATAAGAAAGGGTATGGAATCAGGATTTATATCGCAGGAATCGGATGCTCTGGCCCTCAATTCGGGATGGCATTTCAAGAAAAGAAGAATGAAGGCGACATCGAGGACAAGCAAGAAGGTTTCTCTTTCTATTACGATGAGGAAACCCAAGAACTACTCGAAGGTTGCAAGATTGATTATATTGAAACGCCCCAGGGTTCTGGCTTGATCATTCACAATCCGAATCTTAACGGCTGCGATTCTTGCGGCGGCGGCTGTCACTAAGTGTCGCATTCAATTCGACGAGCTACAAACACTTTTACCATTCCTTCCAAAATATTCTTTTATCATTCAGATGATTCGATTATGTGTTCGTTCAGCATCCTCTTATCAAACCAAATAAGATCGAGGACAGAGCCTATCAGGCGTCTCTATCAAGGGCATGCCTAGAATCCTCGACACTGATTGTTCTCCCAACGGGGATGGGGAAGACGGTCATTGCGTTGCGCGTGATAGCTGAGGTGCTTTACAGAAAGGGCGGAAAAGTGCTCGTTTTGGCACCGACGAAGCCTCTTGTGGAACAACATGCGTCATTTCTGCGAGAAAACCTCTTGGGAAAAAGGGTCGCCTGCCTGACCGGCGAAATTGATCCAGAAGAGCGAGAAGTTTGCTGGCTCGAAAATGATGTCATTGTTTCAACCCCGCAGGTCATTGCAAATGATTTGAGATATGAAAGAATCAACTTACGGGATGTTCAACTGATCGTTTTTGATGAGGCACATCGTGCGGTTGGCAATTACGCTTACGTAAGAATTGCTGAAGAGTTTAAGGAGTATAATAGGTTGGTCATGGGAATGACAGCTTCGCCTGGAAGCAGCGGAGCGAAAATCGGAGAAGTGTGTAGAAATCTCGGCATCCAGCGAGTAGAAGTTCGCTCTGAAAGCGATCCAGATGTTGCTCCATATATGCAGGATGTCGAGATGCAGATCGTCGAAGTCGATATTCCCGATGAAATGAAAAAGATCACAAAAATCCTGAGAGCAATGTTCGATTCATGCGTCCGGGATTTGATCGCCCTTGGACTGATCGATGAGAAACGCCCTGTAACAAGGAAATATCTTCTAGAGATAGGAGAGACGATTCAAGAGAGACTCAACTCCGGTGAAAAAAGAAATCAATTATACAGGGGGTTAAGCGTTCAGGCCATGGCGTTAAAAATCAACCATGCACTCGAGCTCGCAGAAACGCAGGGAGCGACCGCGTTGGCTAATTATCTGGAACGTATGAGATCTGAAGCGATGTCGGAAAACGGATCTAGGGCATCAAGATCGATCGTTCAATCAGATGAGTTTGAAACAATTGAAGACATTCTTAAAAAAACAAGAATGGAGCATCCAAAACTATCAAAGATAATGAGCATTGTCTCGAATCAAGTAATGACACACCCCGAGTCTAGAACATTAGTATTTACTCATTATCGAGATACATGCGAACTTGTCGCGAACAAACTTTCAAAGATCGAGGGTGCGAGGGTCGCGAAACTCGTAGGCCAAGCGGAAAGAGGGGAGGAAAAGGGACTTAAGCAGAAAGAGCAAGTCGAAGTTCTAGAGAGATTTAAAAAAGGAGATTTTAATGTGATCGTTGCAACTTCTGTCGGCGAGGAAGGTCTCGACGTTGCCTCAACAGATCTTGTCATTTTCTATGAGCCCGTACCCTCCGAAATTAGGAGCATACAGCGAAGGGGAAGAACTGGGAGACAGAGGCCAGGCCGGGTCGTCATTTTAAAAACGAGGGGGACTAGGGATGATGCTTATTTTTTCACAAGCCAAAGAAAAGAAAAGGCGATGAGACGGCGATTGTTCCAAATCAGCAAGGAACTTCAGAATGAGGAGCACTTTACAGAAAATAAGGAAAGAGACGAGCAACCATCACAGAAAAGGAATCAAAAGGAAAGCGGGCAGAAAACGGTCTTTGACTTTCTTTGAATTTTTTCTTAAATCCGAAAGAACGAGATGTCTTTTATCACGAAGTCAATCTTCATGGATTATATACTCAAACTCTGATTGATAAGGCATGCTCTACCGAGAGCTTGTTAGAGTTTACGAAGCACTTGAGTCTACAACGAGCAGACTTGAGATGACCGAAATTCTTGCTAATTTCTTCAAAGAGGCGGATTGCTCCTCATTGAGGAAGATCATTTATCTAACTCAGGGACAGCTATACCCTGATTTTTATCCTCAGAAACTCGGGATCGCCGACAAGCTTCTATTGAGGGCGATCAGCTTCACATCAGGCGTCAAAGAACAGATAATTCAGGATCTTCTCGTCAAAGAGGGTGATCCTGGTAATGTAGCTCAGAAAATATTCCAAGAAAAAAAACAGACAACTCTTTTTTCTACACCACTGACGCTAGAAAGGGTCTATGATAATCTCAGAAGAATCGCTGAAGCGGAAGGTAGCGGCTCACAGGATTTGAAGATCAAGATGCTCGCAGATATTCTCCATGATGCGAGTCCCATCGAATCAAAATACATTGCAAGAATCGTAACGGGCAAAATGAGACTTGGTGTAGCTGACATGACCGTCCTTGACGCACTTGCTCAGGCCTTTGTAGGAAAAGATGAGAGGGATGTCATCGAAAGAGCATTCAATATCACATCCGACCTCGGCCTCGTTGGCGAAATTCTCTGCAGTGAAGGGGTCGAAGCATTGCGAAAAATACGCGTTTCTGTCGGAAATCCTATCAGGGCGATGCTTGCCGAACGTCTATCATCACCAGAAGAAATCCTTGAAAAAATGGGGGGGCGTTGTGCATTCGAATACAAGTATGATGGCGTACGAATCCAGGCACACATTGATTCGCAAAAGAAAATTAAACTCTTTTCGCGTCGCCTCGAAGATATCACCGACCAATTTCCCGATGTCGTGAGTGCATTACGAGAAGCATTCGTGTCGAAGGACGTGATCATCGAGGGGGAATGTGTTCCAGTTGATATCAATACAGGGGAAATGCTGCCTTTCCAGGAGGTTTCACACAGGAGAGGCAGAAAATATGATCTCTCTGTCGCTATCGAGGATTATCCCGTACGGACGTTCCTCTTTGACTGCCTTTATCTTGATGGCGTTGACCTGACCGAATCTCCTTTTTTGGAGAGAAGAAAGGCGTTGGAGAAATGTATCAGACCATCAGAGGATGTTAGACTATCAGAAATCAGGATCCTTGATCGAGTCGAGGATGTCGAGCGATTTTTTGAGGAGGCTTTGAAGGATGGTTGCGAAGGACTTATGGCAAAATCGATCGGTGAGGATTCGATTTACCGCGCAGGTGCACGGGGTTTCCTCTGGATCAAATACAAAAAGGAGTACAGGTCGGAGATGTCGGATACAGTTGATCTTGTTGTCGTCGGTGCTTTCGCCGGTAGAGGAAGGAGAAAAGGAGTCTACGGAGCGCTTCTCATGGCGACTTACAATGATAAAGAAGATTCATTCGAAACAGTTTGTAAGCTGGGAAGCGGTTTTGATGATGCTACACTCGCCGCCTTACCGTCAATGCTTGAGCCATACAAGCTACAAAGAATGCATCCGAAAGTTAGATCCAAGTTAGAAGCGGATTATTGGTTCGAACCTGCTCTCGTCATGGAAGTCCTTGGCTCAGAAATTACATTGAGTCCGACTCACACTTGTTCTTATTCTCTCATTAAAAAAGATGCTGGCCTTGCGATTAGATTTCCGAGATTTACCGGCCGATTCCGTTCGGACAAAGATCCACGAGAGGCAACGACAAGCATTGAACTAGTAGAAATGTACAAACGCCAGTTGAAGAAAATTGAAGAATGATAGGACTATCAAAAACTTTAAAAAGAGAAGCAAGATAGGAGCGGCCATGGAACTCGAACTCATCGAAAAAGACAAAGATTCAATCAAGATCCGTATCAAGGATGCTGATATGACCTTAATTTCTCCGCTCGTCAGCGAGCTCTTGATCGATGAGGGTGTTGCCGAGGTCAAATTTACGACTGGCCATCCGGAACTTGACTCTCCAGTGTTGTATGTAAAGGTGAAAAACGGTAAACCCCAGACCGCTCTTAAACGCGCATCGAAATCACTCGCAAATCAATTCAAAGAAGCGAGAGAAAAACTTGAAAAGGAATTGAAGTAAAACATGGATCATATTCCAAGCCACGCTAGAGAGAAGGAGCTCGGGATAGAGGTCTTTTTTACCGACACGCCGGGTGTCGGCGGCAAGTTGAGAAAGGATCCAGAAGATTTTGTAGTTGAGGAGATTTCGGATTTTCCAGAAAAAGATGAAAACGGTCGCTATACGATTGCAAAAGTGACCTCAATAAACTGGGAGATGAATCGACTCGTGAGGCAACTTGCAAAGAGTCTGAGGATTAGCAGAAATAAGATAGGCTTTGCCGGAACAAAGGACAAGAGAGCTGTGACTACACAGCTGATGTCTTTTGAGGCGCCAATTGAAAATGTCACTTCTTTGTATATCCATCAGGTTGCAATCACCGATGCGTATCGCGCCAGAAAACCGATCACGATCGGAGATCTCATCGGCAACTTTTTCAAGATCAGAATTAGGGAGTGCTTGTATCACGATGAGGAGCTCGCAAAGATCTTGAAAGAAACTCTTACGATTTTGGAACGATCTGGCGGTTTCCCCAATTTTTTCGGAATCCAGCGTTTCGGCGCAATCAGACCCATTACCCATCACGTCGGTAAATATATCATCAAGCGCGACTTTGAAAGGGCAGTCATGACTTATGTGGCAAATCCCACAGATTATGAAAGTGAAGAGGTAAGGGAGGCCCGACAAAACCTCGAGGAAACAAGAGATTTCGAAACAGCACTCAGAGTCTTTCCGAAAAAACTCCTCTTCGAAAGAACCGTCATTTCACATCTTGTCAAACATCCTGAAGATTACGCTGGTGCGATTCGATCGCTGCCAGGAAATCTTCAAATGATGTTTGTCCATGCATATCAATCGTACCTTTTTAACAAGATACTCAGCGAAAGAATCAGAAGAGAATTTCCACTCAACCGGCCGACCGTCGGTGACATCATTTTGCCAGCCGATGCAAAGGGATTGCCAGATCATGATCACTATGTACTCGTAACAGAGGAAAACATCGATCTCGCTGAAAAGAGAGTTGCTGAGGAGAAGGCATTTGTCAGCGGCGTTCTGTTCGGTTCTGAGAGTGAATTCGCGGAAGGCGAAATGGGAGCGATCGAAAGGGAAATCATTGAAAATGAGGGGATCACAAAGAAAGATTTCGTTGTCCCAGAAT
>JANHAK010000071.1 GCA_024464195.1 Methanomassiliicoccales archaeon
GCGGTGACGCAAGAGGCGGGGGCAAGATACAGGCTTACGCGAGCGATTTGTTTTGGGATACACCAGAGAAAATGGCAGCGACGGCGAAGCGCTATGCCAAGAAGGGGTTCCCCTTGATTAAGACACATCTCGGTAACGGTCTCCAGGAGGATGAAAAGCGTGTGAAGGCGATCACCGAGGCGATTGGTGACGCACAGCTAATGGTTGACATGAACTGCGGCTATGGCCGTGTCGAGGCGCTAAAAGTGGGAAGAATGCTTGAAAGATATGGTGTTTACTGGTACGAAGAGCCCCTTTCGCCATACGATGTTGACGGTTATGCATGGCTGAAACAAAAGCTCGACATCCCGATTGCGACTGGAGAGAACGAATATACGAAGTGGGGTTTCAAGGAGTTATTTCTGAAGAACGCCGTTGATTTTGCTATGCCAGACATTATGAGGTGCGGAGGAATCACGGAGACGAAGAAGATTTGCGCGATGGCTGAAGCGTTCGAAGTAATTTGCTCACCTCATAATTACACAACTGGTGTGGGGCTCGCCGCAACAATCCAGCTCATCGCATGCACACCAAATTGCGACCTTCTCGAACTCGATATGACTGATTACGCATTGTATCATAGTCTACTTAAATCCCCATTGGAAATTGACAATCACGGTAGAGTAAAGATCCCGAATGATCCCGGTCTCGGTGTCGAGTTAAAGGAGGACATCATCAAGAAGTACTCAGTCGACTGACCTAAGCGAAAATTCAAATGATTGATTTACGAGCGATCTACATAAACTCGAGAAAATCAAATGAATTGAACTCTGGCGTCTCTAGAATGCGTTATCAAAAAATCGGTATTGACTTAAGCCAACAAAATGGAGAGAGAAATCCTGCGATCTTAAGTGATGTTTCTCCAAAAAGCTAATCCCTCTTAACCCGTTTTTTATTTTCTATTAACTCACTTATTACAGTACTTAATTCATATAGCGATTTATCTCTTATGGCAGAAGTCTGGACAGGAGAACAACCAAGACCGGCACTCATATCGATCTTTTTGTGGTGAATTTCAATATCATTTAATCTTACCGAATTCATCATCTTCGCGTTTCTGCCATGAGTTTTAGATAAAACATTGGAAGTCCCTCGATGTCTTTGACTTCCTTCTTTGCAATTTGAACGAGCCTCATCCTAATCGAATCGTCAAAGGGCACTCCATTGGCAGTTAAGGCGATCCGCAACGCTCTGCAAAGTTGTCCTCCTTTCTTATCCCAATCTGTGAGAATAATGGCAGATTTTCTGTTGTGTGCAAGCTCTTCTGCAATATGAAAAATCGAGTTACCGCCTTTGATCTGCCAGACCTCTCCCTCGATGCCGAGCTCGATGAGCGCGTTCTTGTCTTTCTGTCCCTCAACAAGGATCACTGTATTGTCTGGCCTCTCTCTCAAATCCTCTAGAATCGATATAAGTTCCTCGAGCATTTCAACTGGATTTCTCATCTAAACCCTTCAATCGCGACTCGACGCTCTGAAAATCGCATCTTACGAGAGCGGTCTTCAGTCGGCCTCCATATCCCTTCACAATTTCAACATCTGATTCAAAGAAATCAGACAAAAGAGTTTGCAGCTCTTCATTCGCTTTTCCGTGTTCAGGAGGGGAAGTCACTCTGACAACAAGACGATTTCGCCATCGATCTATTCCGTCGATTCTTGAACTCTTTGCACCAGGTGAGACGATCAATTCGATCACCACACCTTCTGGTGTTTCCTTGGCGACGGTCTGAGTCCTCACGATTTTCTCATGATCCATCCATTAGAAAATATTTGCGCTCGCCTCTCTCTTGTCTCTTTTTTTTAAATTTTATCAAATGGACGACGGATCGTTTGAAATCTCTAGAACTGATATACTAATATACTAGTTATTCAAATCCACCGATTGATGCTAGCCCTTGCTCAAGCAGAGATCATCGATGAAATTTCGAATCACCTAGATGGGATCTCTTTCAACCAATTGGTGAAAAAAATGAGGTTGAAGGTATCGCGTGTCACGCTTTTAAAGGAATTAAAGACGCTCGCTGCTAAAGGTTACGTGAAGGTTGAAAATGACCCAAAGCATAAGCAACGGAAATTATTTCGCTTATGCGAGGAATTACACCGCGTTCTTGAGGATTTGAAGTCCATTGAACAAAAGGTGTTAGATAATCCCATTCACCATCTCTCGGACTTTCTTTTGTTTTACTACGAAAAAATACGGGATCTAAAAGACGAATGGACGAAAGACTTTGTAAGATACCGCCTGCGACGCGATCTCGATAAAGCACTTCAAAAAATGGAGGAAAGGTTATGACACCAAAAGTCATCCTGACGTGCGATGAAACGCTAACTAGTACCTATCGTAACATCCCGCTTCTGGACTTCTTCGGATGTGCTCCTGTTGAAAAAATTCCGAGTCCTATTTACCGTTTACTCGATTCGCAAGTTCCCCACAACAACGGTCTTCTTTCGATCGCTCCGTACTCCTTGCGAAAGATCGAAGCTGCACTTGTCAATGGAGGTTATCCTGAAACGGTTGTTGTTCACGCGAGCTTTGTGACGCAATTCATCAATCGGGAAACACGTGTTGTTGGAGTTTCTGCGATGGATCCGTTGGGCTTGGGGCCCGTCTCGATGATGTTTACGAATGGAGGACGCTTAACAGCTTACACGAAGAAGAAATTCACTGAGTTGATCAAAAGACTCGTCTCTTATAGGAATGCGAAGAATTATTCATTTAAGATCGTCGTGGGAGGGACTGGAGCGTGGCAGCTTGTCGCATCTGGAGACTGGAAAGCGATGGGTATTGATCATATCGTTCTAGGTGAGGTCGACGCAGTCGCCGGAGAAATCATCAGGGAAATTGAAATGGGGAATGCGAGCGAGGTGATTAGAGTCAGTCGATTTCCATCCTCCGAAGAGATTTCGCCAATCATCGGACCATCCTATAAGGGAATGGTCGAGGTCATGAGAGGTTGCGGAAGAAATTGCAGATATTGTGATCCAAATCTCCGTCGAATTAGGCACATACCGGATGAGGTGCTGCGCAAAGAAATTGAAATCAATCTCACCGCTGGACTGACAACTGCATGGCTTCATAGTGATGATATTTTCCTTTATAAATTGGAAGATCGAAGGGAATTCTATCCAAATAGCGACGAGGTCGTCCATCTTTTCGAAAAAGTAATGTCTATTCCCGGCGTCAAATTTTCAAATCCGACTCATGGCACAATTGCACCAGTGGTTGCGGATCCCTTGATGATACGGAGGATTTCTCAGGTGGTTAGAGCCGGGCCTTCTAAATGGGTTGGGATTCAGATGGGTCTCGAAACGGCATCGCCCTCCCTGATCGAAAGGTACATGGAAAGTAAGGCAAAACCGTTTAGTCCTTCGGAATGGCCGGAACTCATTGTGAAGGGAACACAGATTCTTAATGAAAATTACTGGTTCCCTGCTTATACGGCAATTATCGGTCTGCCGGGTGAAACAAGAGAGGACCTTTTGGAAACGGCACGTCTTATCGTCACGATGGAAACAGTTCTCCGAGATCGCATCGGTGGCAAAGCGCACTTTACAGTCACGCCTCTTTCCTTCGTTCCAGCTGGCTCCTTGAAGGAGGGAAAGGCTTTCGATATTGAGGAGCAGATGACGGAAGAAGGATATCTCCTGATTTATCATTCATGGAAGCATCTCGTTAGGGAAATTTCTTCATTCATTCCAAATGGTGGAGCCAATAAAAGGCTGGTAACGTTCTATCCAATTGCGCGTATGGGTCTTTTTGCGATTCTCAACTTCATGAGACGATGGGGGATTCAAATGGGATACGATCCTGATCGGCGACTTGAACCACTTGACATACGGCTTGCTGCATCTTAATAATGTAACGAGGGTTATTATCATTGTAATGAGAATCGATGATAAGCCAATGAGACAAGGCGAAATCAAATTCGTGATTTACTAGTAAGTCAATTCATCTCTTCCGCTAGACAACAATCAAATACTCTCTCTCGAATTTGTTTTTGATGTCTCCGCCTTCTGAACCTTTGAATTTTGACGAGGTCACAGAGGTCTATCGCAGAGAACAAAGGACCAAGAACGTGACGGAGATCAGAAGAGATTTCTATCCAGCTTTAAGAGACTTCGTGGACAGGATCAGAAAAGAAGGCGAAAAAGAGATGGCGATCGATCAATTCTCAGCGAAGGCGACGCTCCTTCGCAATCAGCTAAAAAAGGTCTGTGAAAAGGCAAGCCAGATATTTGATTTTCGGATAGAAAAGATTATACTGACGGCATTGCGGGCCGCGAGCGGTTCGAAGGTCGATCTCGAGCGATTGACACCAGAGGAGCGTGAATTTTACGAGCGCATATACGCACTGATTATCGAATATCGCTCCACTCTCATTGGAGTTGAAAGACATCTCAGAGGCGGAGTGGCAACGGCGTCGCAGGAAGTCTCCGTTAAAGTTCACATATCTGAAGATGAGATAAAGAATGAAAAAATCGCCCCGAGTGGAATTTCTGGCGAATCTTTGATGAAACAGTCGGAATCTGCAGAGGCGAAGGCTTTTGAAGCTATTGGTGAGGGGGGTTCCGATGGTGGACGAAAAACTGGTGGGCTTGAGTCCAGTGCAGATTACGATAACTCGATATCCACGACGGCCGCCTTTCAACAGAATCGAATAATCCTGAGAATACTGGAAGATCTTCCGACATTTGCTGGTCCGTTAAGAAATTATTGCCTAAGAAAAGAAGATGTCGTTATTTTGCCTGTTTCAATTGCAAAGGTTCTTCTTGCTAAAGGCAAAGCGGTTGAGATAAAACCGCGACTCAAGAGTTAATCGACACGCACGCTCTTGACGTCTCCAGGTTTTTCGATGCAACCAATTAGTTCAGGATCGCAACCAAGCGCCTCCGCAACGGTGTTCCTGGCGATTTCTGGTCTATTGTTGACACGACTGAGATGGGCGAGGAAAATCTTACGACGAGGATTACGCGTGATTCTAAGGGCTTTTGCGCAATCACCGTTCGATAGATGTCCTTTTTCGCTCATAATAGTCCGCTTGAGAAACTGCGGATACGGTCCAGAAAGGAGCATATGGACATCGTGATTTGATTCGAGCATCACGAAGTCAGCATCCCTTAATGCAGAAAGTATTGGAGAAGTGACTTTTCCGAGATCTGTTGCGATCACCAATTTCTTGGTATCGGTGGAAATGCGGAACGCAACTGGATCAGCCGCATGATGAGAAGTTGGTAACGCTTCGATGTCAACAGAACCGATCGAGAAAGGCATTGCATCTTCGAAAACGATGAGACGCTCTTTCCCTTCAAGATTTGAAGCGGCTAATGTGTGAAGATTTCCTGCGATTGGAATGTCATGTTTTCGGGAAATCGCCGAGGCGTGTCTTGAATGATCGACATGCTCGTGAGTCAGAAGGATAGCATTGATCTGTGATATATCAATGCCAGAGGTTGTGAGAAATTTTTCTGTTTGCCTTGTGCTGAGCCCCGCATCGATCATCAATGTTGTGTCTTGAGCAACAACGACGGTGCAATTGGCATCGCTACCACTTGCAAGGATGTGTACCTCGATATCAGAGTTTCCCGTAGAGCGCACCCCGTAAGCAATATGTGTTCACGTCAGAAAAAAGTGGCGGTTTCCTTTTTGTGCGCTTTAGGAAAAATAAGCTTTAGGAAAAAATAAATGTTATGCCTTTGAGAATTTATCCTTGTAAAGTGCCCAGATGATGTCGCCTTTTGTCACGATACCAACGAGCTTTCCGTGTTCGACAACTGGCATTCGATTGACATCTTTTCTCATCATGATATCGATTGCCTCCATGATTTCTGTATCAGGCGATACGGTGACGACTTCCTTTGTCATAATTTCTGAAACCTTTTTGCTGGAAATTTCGTTATAAATTTTAGCCAGCTTCTCATCTTTTAGAATATCTTCAAATGGAACAGATAGAAAGGAGACGGATGGCTGCTTTCGACGAAATTCTTCTTGAAGCCTTTTCACGAACGCAAGTATATCGGTCTCGCTTAAAACACCGATAAGTCGACCCTCGTTATCGACAACTGGAGCCCCAGAAATTCCGTTGATCGCAAAACTTATAGTGGCATCATGCAGGGTCGCATCACCTTTTATTGTGACGACCGTCGTCGTCATGACATCGCGAACGCGCAAATCAGGCATGAAATGCCAATTAGTGGCAATTGTCTTAAGTGTTTTCGTCTGAAATGTGGCAAGAATCTATTTCTGATCCTTCTCGATTAACATTCGCGCGAGAAACTTTCATTTATATGTCGATTTTTTTTCCAGTTCACCAGTGATGATCTTAGCACTTCTTTTCATCAGATTTTTACGATATCTTTATTTAGGCCAACCATATATGCCCGCTCGGGGCCCGTAGCTCAGCTAGGTAGAGCAATCGGCTCTTAACCGATGGGTCGAGGGTTCGAAAGATTCTAATTGAATCCGAACATCCCTCCGGGCCCGCTTTCTACGGTGGCCGAAATGCGAAATATTTACTTTATCGGAACGGCAGGTAGCGGAAAAAGTACATTGACCTATGCTTTTCATGATTGGCTGGAACTTCAGGGACTCGACTCCAT
>JANHAK010000072.1 GCA_024464195.1 Methanomassiliicoccales archaeon
GAAAACGCACTCGTAACCAAAATATTTATTCGATTGAGACACTTCCACGAACGGGAGATGATATGAGAGCGTTCAGAGTGGAAGGTACATACAAAATCAATCCCAAAAGGAGGCAAAAATTCAGCATTGAGATTGCAGCAAACGATGAGAATGATGCAATTCATAGAATACTTTCAAATCTCGGGAGCAGGCATAAAGTCCCGCGGAAGCAAATTCAATTGAATGAGATCAAGGAGATCAACAATGAAGAAATCACAAATCCGGTCGTCAGATATCTTGTAGGAGGGGCGCGATGAGCGAAAAAGAATTGCAGGAATCGCTCGCTCTTCTCGACTTGTACAGAGCCCAGATCGAGAGCCTGGCGGAGCAGCAGCAAATTATCCAGGCAACGATCGAGGAGCATGCTAGGGCAAAGTCAACACTCGCGAGCGTTTCTGAAACTGAAGAGGGTACGGAGATCCTCGTGCCAGTTGGCGGTAATTCATTCGTCTTCGCAAAGGTGGCGTCGAACAAGAAAGCGATCGTCGGGATCGGCAGCGGAATTTCTGTCGAAAAACCCATGGATGAGGCGGTCAAGACGATCGAGTCGCGAATGCAAGAACTCATTGATACTTTTAACAAACTCGGGGAAAGAAGATCGGCGCTCGAGGCCCAGACTTCCCAACTAACGAAAAAAATCCAGGAAACATATCAGACGATGCAACAAAGGATTTAGGATTGGTGGCCAAGGTGTTCGAGTCGCTGAAGAAGAAACTTTTTGGGTGGAAGAAGAAAGCGACCGAACTCCCAGAGTCGCCAGAGGCGATCATCGGCGACAGCGGCCGAAAGATCTCTGAAAACATGCTGGATGAGATACTCTGGGATCTGGAGATCGACTTGCTTGAATCCGATGTCGCCTTGCCGGTTGTTGAAGAGATTAAAAAAGGCGTTCGCGACAATTTGTTAGGGAAGAAAGTTGAAAGGGGATACGCCCCCGAAGACGCCATCGAGCTAGCGCTCAAGAGTTCGATTGAGAATGTGCTCAAGAAAAATGAATTTGACTTTGATCAATTCATCGCTTCTCGGCAAAAACCAGTCGTCATTATGTTTGTCGGGATTAACGGCACAGGCAAAACAACAGCGATCGCGAAAATCGCCCATCGCCTTCAAAAGAATGGGATGAGTTGTGTGCTCGCCGCTTCCGACACCTTTAGGGCTGGCGCAATCGAGCAGCTGAGTGTTCACGCCGAGAGGCTCAACTGCAAGATTGTTAAACACAAGCCTGGAAGTGATCCAGCTGCTGTCGCCTTCGACGCAGTCGAGCATGCGAAGGCGAGGAAGAAGGACGTCGTTCTTATTGATACAGCGGGTAGAATGCAGACGAATGTCAATCTGATGGATGAAATGAAAAAAATCAAGCGGGTTGTCAAACCAGATCTCGTAGTTTTCGTCGGCGATGCCCTTGCGGGCAACGATGCGATCGAACAGGCGGCGACGTTTGATAAAGAAGTTGGGATCGATGCGGTCATACTCACGAAAATCGATGCGGATGCGAAGGGGGGCGCTGCTTTATCGATTGCGCACGCTGTTAACAAACCGATCGCGTTTCTTTCAACTGGCCAAGGATATGATGATTTCATTAAGTTCGACAGCAAATGGATGGTCGAACGGCTGTTTTCAAAAGAAACTGCGAGCTAATTCTCCCCGAGCTAATAGTATATGATCTTTTAAGGAAAAATCGACAATCAATTATCGGATGCATGGTTAGCGCTCAAAATGATTTGGATAACAGATCGTCGCAAGCATGGCCGCAAAAACCTTCGCGTCCGCGATAAGATTGTCGATTTTTGAATATTCATTTATCGCATGCGCCACACCATCAACCGTTTGCCATACATAAGCGTCAAACCCGACCTGCCTGAAAAGGTTAGCGCATGTGCCACCACCGATACCCCTTGCCACAGGTTCGATCCCTCTCACCATCTTGATCGCAGATACGAGCGCCTTCATCGCTTCCGTGTTTGTCGATGAGGGGGGACCGGCCTTCGTTATCTGCTCTGTTTCGATCTTAATTCGCGCACCACTTCTCTCTTCAAACAACCGAGCAATCGTTTCGACGCTTTTCTTAACCTCTTCGATCTCGTACTCCGGTAAAACACGGAAATCGAAATAGAAAACATCCTCCGCTGGGATCGTATTGATATTCCCGACTGTCTGCAACCGTTTAGTCGGCTCAAATGTCGAATTTGGCGGAATGAAGAGGTCGTTCAACTTGCCATATTTTTCAGTAAGATGATCGAGCAGGAAAGTCATGAATTTCGATCCCACCTTCATTGCGTTGATTCCCTTTCCAGGGGAAGAGGCGTGTGCCTGAATACCTTCAACAGTGATTTTAAGCCAGAGAAGCGATTTTTCGGCGACTTCGATCACAGATCCATCTGGCACGCCGTAATCTGGCACATAAATCAAATCGCCAGATCTAAACACCCCCTCCCTGATGAGAAATTTGATTCCCTTTTCATTTCCGCACTCCTCATCAGCCACAAGCGCTAGGCCCATCGTTTTTTCGCCGCTCAATCCAAAACTGTTGATTGCCTTGGCAGCGAAGAGCGATGCGATGAGCGCTTGACCGTTGTCCTCGGCACCAAGACCATAGAGCTTGCCATCAACAACCCGAGGAGAAAACGGAGGATAACTCCAACTGTCAAGATCGCCCGGCGGCACCGTGTCCATATGCGTAACGATCCATGCAGTTTGATCGGAGGTTCCTCTCTTCCTCGCAACAATATTTGGCCTCAAGCGAAGGCGTACCCTTTCATCGAGGGCATCGAATAATTCGATCTCCTCGAACCCACAGTGTTCAACGAGCTCCCTCAAATACCTAGCCCTTTCAAACTCTCCATCCCCTCCGTTCTCCGGGCCGATTGCAGGAATCCTAATGAGTTCTTTCAGCGCTTCGATCATTTCGTCTTTATAACCATCAATAACAGCAAGCAGTTCATCAACGGATGGCATCGGATCACTCAAAACGAGAGAGACTTATTTCCTTATAAATCATTGTCGTCGTCATTTCATGTCCATAAGGATATCCTTCGATCGATCTTCTGTCTAATCTTGATCGTGGAATCGGTTATCGAAGATTGCTTTAGCCTTGACAAATCGATCACTCGTATTTGTGGAATCCCCAGCCAGTTTTTCTTCCAAGGCGCCCTGCCTGAACCAGCCTTCTAAGTAAAGGACATGGCCTGTACTTTGGATCTCCGTATTCACTGTAGAGCACTTCCATGATATTGAGGCAAACATCAAGACCAATGAGATCGGCAAGCTCGAGGGGACCCATCGGATGATTTGCACCGAGTTTCATGACTTGGTCGATCGCCTCAGCCGATGCAACACCTTCCATGAGGCAATACGCGGCTTCGTTGATCATCGGCACGAGAATCCTGTTTGTGCAGAAGCCTGGGAAATCGTTAACCTCGACT
The DNA here is from genome assembly GCA_024464195.1 of Methanomassiliicoccales archaeon. Lineage (GTDB taxonomy): Archaea > Thermoplasmatota > Thermoplasmata > Methanomassiliicoccales > JACIVX01 > JACIVX01. The sequence goes on from JANHAK010000072.1 coordinate 3,462, forward strand.
GGCACCTTGCCCATTTTGACGGCGAGCGCCTTAACCAATTCCTTCGTCTCGTCGGAAGTTTGCACAGCTCGAATGACTTCAACGAGTTTCATAACAGGGGCGGGGTTAAAGAAATGCATCCCGACGACTTTATCAGGTCGTTTCGTTGCTGATGCGAGTTCTGTGATTGGGATCGATGATGTATTTGACGCCAAGATTGCGTCTTGTTTGCAGATAGAATCAAGGGATGCGAACACCTGCTTTTTGGCAGCCCGATCCTCCAGAATCGCTTCAATAATGACATCAGTATTCGCGAGATCTTCGAGGCTAACTGAGCCCCTGATTCTCGACATAATATTTGCCATTTCTTCCTTCGTCATCTTTCCCTTTTCAACCGCCTTACCCAGCCCTTTCTGAATTTTCGCAATGCCGTTTTGAATGAATGAGTCGCTGATATCGTTCAGAATGACCTCATACCCACTTTGCGCAGCAACCTGCGCGATACCACTGCCCATGGTTCCGGCGCCAACAATACCAATTTTTCTTACATTATCAACCGTCTTCATCTTATCATCCCAACCATCATTTTCCTTATTTCTTAACGATCATAGCGACGGCGTTTCCACCGCCAAGGCACAGCGTTGCCAAACCAGTTTCCTTATTTCTATCATGCATCGCATACAGAAGCGTTGTCAAAACTCTTGCACCACTACAGCCAATTGGGTGACCAAGTGCTACTGCTCCACCGTTAACATTGAATATTTCTTCGGGAACATTCAGTTCTCGCTTAACGGCAACGGAGGCTGTCGCAAAGGCTTCGTTATGTTCAAAGAGGTCGATCTGGTCGATCGTCATATTGTTTTTCTTGAGCAGCGCTCTAACCGTTGGTATCGGCGCTTCCATGATATATTCCGGTTTAACTCCGCCAGTGTTATAATCGACGATCGTCGCCATCGGTTTAATTCCCCTCTCCTCCGCGAAATCCCGCGAAGCGACGACGATCGCTGCGGCGCCGTCACTGATCTGCGAGGCATTTCCTGCCGTGACGATGCCATCTTTCTTGAAAACCGGTTTTAATTTTGCCAGCGATTCCAGTGAGACATCAGGACGGACGCCTTCATCAACCTTAAACTCGATATCACCCTTTTTCGTACTAATTTTGAACGGAATGATTTCTTTCTCAAAGCGGCCAGATTGGATCGCTGCGAGCGCTTTAGTATGGCTTTGATATGCAAGGAGATCTGCATCTTCCCTCGTCACCCCATATTTCTCCGCCACAATTTCACCCGTCATCCCCATCAGCATACCCGTATTCGAATCCAATAGGCCGTCGAAAATCATATGGTCGACGACCTTGCCATCATTCATCCGATAACCCCAACGGGCCTGTGGGAGCAAATATGGTGCTGCACTCATGTTTTCCATCCCACCAGCAACGATCACATTGTATTCGCCAGCTTTGATTGCATTTGCAGCGAGCATGACTGCCTTTAATCCAGATCCGCACATCTTGCTAATATTGAGCGCGCCGATCTCATAAGGCAGACCTGCCCTGATCGCCGCCATTCTTGCGGGGTTCTGCCCGACCCCAGCGGGAAGACAAATGCCCATGATGCACTCCTCAATGTCGGTAGGCTCAAGTTGCGCCCTTCTCACGCTTTCCTTGATCACATGCGCGCCGAGATCGTAAACTGAGATGTCTTTAAGCGCACCCCCGAACTTTCCAACTGCTGTTCGAACAGCGCTAAGTATAACAACTTCTTTCATCGAATACCACTCCTCGTTTCTTAACTGATGGTCGCGAGTTTGCGGCGTGACTAACGATTGATGATTATTTTAAAATTCCCTGAGTTTCCATCGTTGATTGACTAAATCGTAACGGTTACCGCAGAATTCTCTTCAGCGGTTTGCTGAGATGTCTGCGGGAAGAAACTGGCGGTTCATACCATCCGATTTGAATTGACCGTGGAACGATGCGGTACTTAGCATCAGCCTCAAATAACTTACTTCCGCATCTGCGACACCGATAGCCAGCACTTTTTCCGATCGATTTCATACGTTTCCCGCAGGAAGGGCAAATCGGATTTCCGATTTTTTCCCTAATCTCAACAAGTTCAATGATCCTCATTTTTTCGATGTTGAGCGTCCTTGGCTCGTTCCTCAGCTCCCCATAAACAACGATCCGATCCCCAGGATGAAGCGCCCTGACCACATCTCTAAACCTCTTCGAAGGTTCGTAAGCCGTACAATCAATGGGCGTGCGAGACCGGGTTGATTGCAACTTAAAAACCACATGTCCTCCCTTGATCGTGAGAGGTTTGCTGAGTACAACACCATTAACCGCGTAAGATCTGCCTGGAATTAACTCCTCCCAATCCTTAATGATGTGATCGTCAGTTCCTTGATTGGTGAGATAAATAATCCAGCGCTCCACTAATTCGCCCCTGATCGATCGCATTGCAGGGATGAGTTCGTTTACATCGTCGCCTCTAATGCCAAAGAGAATAGGACATGGGGAATGCGGGGTGATTACGATTCTTCCTGCTTCAGCATCATAATTATTGAACGTTGATGGAAATGTGGAATCCAATAACCTTACCGTATCATCATCGATTTCACGATCTGTTCCCCATTTGTTCTCGAAACGATAGGTGATGATCTCGTACGTTCGGTCTTTTGGTTTCCAGGCAGCCGCAGCCGTCGCACCAATGATCCCTCTTCCACCAGAGAGCTCGAATTTGGCGGCGCCAAGCCTTTTCAATTCCTCTTCCACAAGCTCCCTTTCCATGATACCACGAACTGTTCTCCAGTAGAAAGACTCCTTTGGTTTCATTGGTGAAACGATGAGACCAGGACTCGCGCCCTCATCCGTTCTCGCCCACTGTTTAACGACTTCGCCGCATCGTTGGGCGATCTCCTCGGGATTTGCGTCGCTTTTTCCCCGTTCGTAGGAATAGATTGGG
>JANHAK010000073.1 GCA_024464195.1 Methanomassiliicoccales archaeon
CTTTCCTAAGCTTCCTTTGCATCCGATGCAAAGGTCCCTTTTTTTTATTTTTGCACATAAGTTCGAGAGGTCAAAAAACATTTGGATTATACAACAATGCTTCTAAAGAAGTCAGGACCTGATAAGTTGAATAAGTTCAAATAGCAAAAAAGCGGCAAATACTGCATCATTTCTATTCCTCAATTACGGATGGGCATCGTTTATTCCTTTGGCGGATCATAATCTGCACATTGATGAATACTAACAAAAGCTCAGATCAGGTATCTCTCTTTTGAAAAATCCCATGCCAAACTATGTTGGCGGGCGTAAGTTCGATTACAAGAAGATATTCCAATTTTCGACAACCGCGAACAATTCTCAGTAGCGAGTCGGATGTGAGTCCGAAATAAAGACAATCGATAAGATAAGATCAATCCCAACAATGATTTCCAATCACACAATACTGACCAAAATTGCTTGGTGAAATAGTCATTCTTCTGGAGTCATGATGGTGCCCGTGCTGACAAAAATAGCAGTTGCGTTTAAGATGCGGGTCTTGACGAGATAACAATACAAGTTGACTTAATGAAGCGAATCTGTGAAATTCAAAGAACAAAAAATGAAACTAGTAGGTGGAGTATCGAACATGATTGGTTTATTTGAGTCATGAGTTGATTGGGTCGGGGGATTAATCGTTTTGGATGATAAGAAAAAGATACGATTTCTATGCTGAATACTTTATTTTAGCTCTTGCTATATATCAAAATAAGAAAAGGTAAAAAATTCCTCGAATAATTCCAATAAACCGCTAAATCATTCATCGTAATCGCGATATTGTGAAGTCATGAATGATGATAACTATGATGAAACGAGTCCGATCTGATTACTGGCAATTAAGCGTACTCGATAAGATCAAGTAATGTATAAGCGTCCTCAAATAAATGATTAAATAGAGGGAAATTGTTAATATAAGAAATAGCAAGAAGAAGGTTGGTGCAGAGACTGCAGAGTATCGCTTCGATTGGATTTAATGAAGGAAGAATTGGATTCATTACGATTTGTCTCAAGGATAAGAATATCAATCTAGATTATTGCAGAACATATCTTGTTGTCGATGAAAGGCAGACCAAAATTCTCGAGGTAGCGGAATTAGTTTCAAAGTCAGAAGGGAAAATATTGTTCATTTCTCGTCTTCATCCCGATCTCATCAGAGAGAAAATTATTGGGGAGATCGCGGAAGCAATATGGTTGAGTGAAAGGCCAAACGAAAGGAGTATTCCGCCACAGCAACTTGGAAAATTGTTGCAAAGAATCTCAATATTTGTAAAGAAAGAAAAACCCGCGATCGTTTTCCTTGATGGTTTGGAGTATCTTTCATTATTTAACGACTTTTCGAGACTCCAGATGTTCGTTGAGCAGCTCAATGATATCATTATGGAATCACGTGCAATTCTTTTGATTGCAGTAGATCCTCGACTGTTTGATCAGCGTTCACTGGCAAAACTTCGCAGATTTGCTGAGATTGTGTCTTAGAAAGATGATCAAGCATTTCCTCAGCATTTCGCATTTTTAATACCGATGAGATTCTATTGAGATCTTTCTGCTCCAAAGTAAGCGGATCCATACAGATCAGCATATTAGAATTTGAATTTACTAGGACCTTATCCAATTCATTCAAGGCATCGATTATCCTTCCCATATCATTCCAGATGAGAAGATATTCAAGACCGTCAAGGAATATGACTGAGTTCTTATTTTCCTTTAGCCACGACTTGACAACCCTCGTCAATTGTCCGAGAGATTTTGGCTGGATAATTTGCTTTCCTTTGCACCCGCTAAGCCAATAACACTCTACGTTCTTGAGATCGAATTTACTACATACATATTCAGGATGAAGGCGAGTAATACATAATCCACATTCATTTTTCTCCATCAATTTTGCCAAAACGTGAAAACCTTTTCGAGGGTAATTCTCAACAAGAAGAGATATACGCAGCATTTCTTCGGAAACTGGCATTCAATGTCCTCCTGTCAAATTCTCTTTTTTTTCGTGTCCTTTTTTTGACTTGGAAATATTTAAACCCGATTTGAGCATGCTATTTTTTGATTCAATTGGTCTACTACGAAACTTTTTTTCTAATAAGACTAATAATATGTCGTGAATCGCTGCGAGCGCCGCTGCAGTAGAAAATATTTTCTCAGCAATGATGAGAGAGTGATACTTCACCTTCTTGCATATCATAAATTCTATCAAGATGATACAGCTCCGAGGGCGATCACACAGGAAGGAATTTCATCAGCGACAAATATCGGAAGAAATAACGTTTCAAAAATTGTTGCCTCGCTCGCAAACAAGGGCGATGTAGAAATTCGAACAAAACACGTTAAGGGATTACCCAGCGTGAGACGTGTTTACGCTCTCACGCCGAAAGGATTTAAAAGAGCGCTCTCTTTGAAAGAAGAGATCGAAAAGACCGTGATTACTGTTGTTGACTTCAACGGTAACGAAACGAGTGAATCTGTCGGAAATCTCAACAAGTTTCTTCCAAGAAGTTACATGCTGCTCGAACTGGCGATGGGTATTATTAGAGGTCGATTCGACTGTGCGGCATTCCATGAAATGAAAATCAAAGAAGAGAGACGATTCGTCGATTACACAAACAAGAAGCCGACAATTAGGATTTTTGTTGGTAGAGAGAATGAACTGAAGAAATTGAATGATTTCTTAGTATCTAATCAAACCAAAGTCATCATAGTATATGGAATTCCAGGTATCGGTAAGACGACCCTATTAGCAAAGTTCGCACAGGAAGTGAGGGATAAAACCAATGTCTTTTGGTATCGTTTAAACGAATGGGTCACCCAAAAAATCCTCTTAACACCGCTTGCAGAGTTTCTCTCTCAAATGGGCAAAAAGGGTTTGGAGAGACTCATATCTCAAGTAGAAAATCCGTCGATCGGTGAGATATGCCATATACTCGAGACAGATCTCAAAGACGCAAACGCCCTTCTCCTTATCGACGATGTTCATAAGGCCGATGCGAAAATCGTTGAACTTTTTAGAGCGATTTTAGGAATTATTGATCATCTTCCTGGCATTAAAATCGCATGTACGAGTCGCGAAATTCCTGATTTCTATACGAGAAAAGATGTCTTCAGCGGTCTTGTAGAGGAGATTGCGCTTGAGGGGCTTGACAGAGAGAGTAGTATCAAAATACTCAAGAGCAGATCAATTCCGGATCGATATCTTGATTGTCTTGTCAAGGTGACAAAGGGACACCCACTCTTTCTCGAATTGATCGAAGAACCTAGCGGGATTCTTGATAAGAACTTAAGGATGTTCATTGAACAAGAAGTCTATTCGAAACTGGATCTCGCAGAGCGACGCATCCTAGAAATCGCCTCTGTATTTAGATATCCAGTCCCGGTTGATGCTTTTTTCATTATGGAGGAAGAAATCGCCATGGAATCTGGTATGAGTTTTGCGCAGATGAGATATACAGATTATATCGTTGATCATGATACACTTGACGAACTCCTTTCGAAATGTCTTTTGCAGGAATCCGTAGGCCGAATGATCGGTATGCATGATCTCCTTAGAGAGTTCTTTTATTCTCGACTAACGCCGAGACAGAAAGCAACATATCACAAGGCAGCAGCACGATTCTATTTGGAAGACACTTCTGCACCTTCGTGTATTGAGGCACTTTATCATAGCTTGATGGCAGGAGAATGGACGACAGGCATTCAAATCGTAGTTGGCTTTGGAAAAGAAATCATTTCGAAAGGTTATGCCTCTAATCTTGCGCCGCTTATCGATATGCTCATTACCCAGCCAATGAACATAGATATTCACGACAAAGTCGATTTGCTATTGATTCATGGTGAAATTAAAGAAATGCAGGGGGAATGGGATGATGCTCTCATTTCATACAATGAGATTCTTTCATTTGATGAAGTGGTGATAGGAAAACGTGCGATCTCGGAAACATGCAGAAGAATCGGATCAATTTATCTCAAGAGAACTCAATTCAATCAAGCTCAGCTAATGCTGGAGAAAAGCCTTTCTGTAGCTCTACTCAACAATGATAAGCACACACTATCGAGTATTTACTATGACCTAGGAGGAATTGCTGAAAGGAAAGGTCTTTATCGTGATGCAATCGAACTTTTTTCAAAGGCTAAAAGAGTCGCTGAAGAGATTGGTGAAGACATCAGTCTCGGGAAAGCACTCTATGGTCTCGGTCGTGTTTATGGCCAACTTCTTGATTACGAAAATGCAATAAAATACAAGAAAAGAGCACTTGAAATCCTTGAAAAAACTGGAGATGCAAGAGAAATTGCGAAAGTTTGCACAAGCCTTGGTAATGATTACAGGCTTACGGAACAAATTGATCGTTCCTTGCAAATGAACGAAAGAGCAATTGATCTCGCCAGTTCAGTCGGGGATTTAAATACAATTGGTTATGCTCTTTCGAATGCGGCAGCACTTCATATCGAGACAAAGAATTTCGTTAAGGCTGAAGAAACTTTGGATAAGGCAATCGTCATTTTTGGAAAATTGAACGATAAAATTATGATCGCGACAATGCAGCTTTACAAGGGATATTTATATGCGTATAAGAAAAATTGGGAATGGGCAAAAAATCAATTTGAAAAGGCGCTTGAGATTCTGAGATCACTTAATGTGCCTCTGAAGCTGAGTCACTGGCTTTTTGAAGTCGGCCATGTTTTTATTGAGAATGGGGAATATCTGCAAGCTAGGGCGCTTCTTAACGAAGCATTCCAATTAGCTACCACTCATGGTTATGATAACCTCAAGAAAGAGATAGAGGCTACAATCAGTCTGTTGCCGAATAATATGACTGATGATCTAAAATCCGAACCGAATCTACCTGCTTAATATTCAGCTTTTTTTTCAAGAAATGAAAGGAAGAAAAAAGGGATAAACTAAGTAAGAAAATCAATGTGGATCGTTGCCTGGAATTCCCAAGATCTGGACACCGAGTAAGGGTTCCCAGCTATGTGGGTCGTTACCAGGGATTCCATATGCGTAAATTCCCGAAATAGCTCCAGATCCATTAGACCCATTGACCCAGCTGTGCGGATCATTTCCTGGAATCCCAAGATTATTTCCTGACAGAATTTTATGGGGGTCATTCCCAGGAATGCCCAAGGGTATAAACGTTGAAAACACAACCCCGAATGCTGCCAAAAAGAGAGCGGCGGTGGCGACGATCGCAACGATTCTTTTTTTCATTTTTAATACCTCCCGGATTGTTGTTAGGTGTTTTTTAAAAAAGATTATAAAAAGGGTGCTTGAGCATGCTATCGTTAAATTTAAATACTAAAAGTTGAGAAAAATTCAAATAATAAAATATAATCGAACGATGCTCGTCGTTCTTTTCAATTGCTCCTACAAACACAAAAATCTATTTTATTTTAGTAGGAATATATCGCTTGTAATATGACTAGCCTCGTAACCGGAGCAACGGGATTTCTTGGGAGCCACGTCGCTGAAAGACTTTGCCAACAAGGTGAACATGTGAAAGTCCTCGTGAGGAAAACCAGTAATCTATCTGCAATCAAACATCTTCCTATTGATATCACTTACGGCGATATTTTAGATGTTGATAGCATCATCAAAGCCGCTGCTGGGGTTGACACAATTTTTCACTGCGCTGGTTCGGTTGAGCATATCGCAAGATACAACAAGTTGTATGAAACAAATGTTGTAGGAACAAAGAACATCACAACTGCAGCAGCAAAGAATGGCGTAAAGAGAATTGTATATGCAAGCTCTCTCGGAGTCTACGGAATGAATGGCGAAAGGGGTAACGATGGGAGCAAAGAACTAAAGCCATCGAAAATCAAGGATAACTATTGTCGTTCAAAGGCTGAAGCAGAAAAAATTTTTTTTCAAAAATGTGCGGAGTTGAACATTGAAGGAGTTGCTCTCAGGCCAGGCGTTATTTATGGACCAAGAGATTACACAGCTTCTTATTACTGGTTTAAAGCCGTCGATGAGGACGAAACAGCCCTTGTAGGTGATGGCACTGCAAGGTTCCCGCTTATTTATGTTTTGGACTTGGTTGATGTATTTATCGACGCATCACAACGCTCTGGAATTTCTGGAAACGCATATGATCTAGATGGCCCTGATACAGCATCGCTGAAACGAATATATGATTTAATTGCAAGAGAACTTGGAAAAAACCCAAATTATCGCTATTACAGCTACCCAGTCTCAATGTTTTTTGCAAGATTGAACCGACTGAAAGTAGCACTCACTGGAAACGCTCGCGATGTTACCGTTTCGCCCTTCGTTGTGAGATTATTCGGAATAGATCAACCTAAACCCAATTGCAGAAAATCTCAAGAGGACCTAGGATTTTCTCCTAGAACGAAACTCGAAGAAG
>JANHAK010000074.1 GCA_024464195.1 Methanomassiliicoccales archaeon
TCATCGAGCATATGATCGAATCGGGCATCCCTTTCCGCCAACTTGCCAAATTCCTCCAGAGTTAAACCGTGCTCTTCGGCCATTTTTCTGAAGATTACGCCAGAAATTACGTATCTGATTCCAAGTCTTTCTGAAAGGAGTTTGCAAACCGTCGTCTTCCCGGAACCTGGGGGGCCGCTGATCGTGATTCTCATTTTGCATCGGCCTTCATCTGTTTCAAACGCTTCTTAAACGAGAAGTATCGGAGTATTCTTGCGAGTACCTGACCGAATGGTACGCTGATAAGCGAATATAGAAGTATCCAGCTTGGCAAAACATAAACGGCGTTCATGTCTGCGTTGAACGACCATGGCACGGCAAAATGAGCACTGTTAATATTTATCATGAAAACCGATAACCACGCGAAAATGGGAACGACAATGATCATCGTAATCGGGAGGAGCTTCAATTGAGACGTTGAGACCTCCATCGATTTTTGAAGTATCTTTGGCTGCTGCTCCGTCAGTTTCTTCATCTTATACGTATTGTTCTCTATTCGGGCTTGCCTAAACTCCTTGTTAAAGGCGGCGACGATCTTTTGGCTTTTTACCTGTTCTACATAATCAACCATGAAATGCCTAATGATGATCGTAAGACCCGTCATGATGATACCAGCAAGAAAGAGTGTGACAACGGGATATTGCCCACCGAATCCGATTATTGGCTCAAGTCCGTAGCTAACAATTTGCCCGAGACCATTTCTCAGACTCGGATCAAATAGAATGAAAAGGGCCAGTACGAAAATAAGAATTGTTGTGATCCTCGGCATGCTCCTTTGGGTTTGAGAAGGGTTCGGCACCGTTATTCACCTCCAAAGAACTGTCTTAGTACGGGATGCATCTCCATCATCTGCTCTCTGCCGATAGCTTCGTAGAACTGTATCAAGATTCCGACCGTGAGGAGGACGCCGGTACCACTCGCGTTCCCGACTGTCCCGATGAGATCCGCGATCGCAGCCAGCGCCCCTACAAGCGCACCACTGATAATTGTCACCACAGGTATATATCGTTCAAGTACTCGCCTGAGCACCCTCGGATCTCTTCTAAAACCAGGAATTTGCAACCCAGATGATTCAATTTGTCTCGCAACAGCCTCAGGTCCCATATTTGTCGTTTCGATCCAGAACTTTGCAAAGATAATCGAGCCTACGACCATCACACCGAGATAAACAATAACGTGCAGCGCGATTTGTAAACTGTCGTGCCCTGCGGCCAAATGTCCATATCTATCAGGACTCAAGATCGGTAGCAACCAATCCCCAAGCCCTCTTGGCGTCGAAAGATACCACGCGAGCCCACCTGCTGGATATGTGCTTCCGGGCTCATAAAATCCTATCCACCATTGTCCCCCGATCAACGGAAGACCTCTAAAGGAGGGATTGTTCCAGAGAAGCATTGAAAACATGCTGACGTTCGCAAGCAGTGCCGCCATAAGGATCACTGGAATGTTTGAGGCGTAGATGAGCTTGATCGGATAGCGGCCCCTGGCGCCCCTCGCAGTCCCGTGAGCAAGTGGAAGTTCAATACGCGTTGATTCAACATAGGCAACAAAAAGGAAAATTGCAATCGTGCCGATCAGGGCAACCATAGGATTCGGGTTTTGTAGAAGAATTCTCTCGTATCCACCTCCGGCGAGCCCGGCGGCCGAGGTGTTTTGTAAGATGTAGATCGTTTTTGGGATTGTCCCTGCCGGCGGATTATTGATGCTTACTGGCGAACTCGGATCTACCGGTTGCCAGTTAACTGTACCTGTGAAGATCGCTTCCGCGACACCAGCGGCGATAAAGAGAGAAATGCCGCTACCAACCCCCCACTTCGAAACGACCTCATCCATAAGAAAAACAAGATAGGAACCGATGAAGAGCTGAAGAACAATGACGAATCTCGCGAAATTAAGACCACTCAATATTCCGCCAGTTCCGAAGATACCTTCCAGATTGTGGACGAAAGTTTCTGAGGGCACAAGATACCCGAAAACCTGCGGCACCGCTTCGACAACGATCATGATGAGGACGAGAAATTTTTGTGTGCTCTGGTAGACCGCCTTGTCCTCATCATTCTTGAGATCCAGCTTAATAATTTTCGCACCGACGAAGAGTTGCATGATGATCGAACCAGTCACGATTGGCCCGATACCAAGGTGCATCAATGATCCTTGAGCTCCAGCGAGTATTGCCCTATACTGGGCAAATAGGTCAATCGTTTTAGTTTGATCAAGTCCGTAGATATAGACATTCGTCATGATGAAGTAAAAAACAAGGACGAGGATGACCCACATCATCTTCGTTCTGAAATGGACATGGCCCTCAGGTCGAGAAACAGCAGGCAATCTATCAGTGAGGGGTTTCAACTTATATAGTCTGCTTTTTTCCCCTTCAGCCATGTCCATCCCAGAGCATCGCTACGGTTGAATAACGGAGCCGCCCGCGGCTTCAATCTTCTCCCGTGCAAGTTCTGAACAATCAGCCACGATGACATCGATCGGTTCAATGATTTTGCCCGAACCAAGGAGTTTGTCAACACCCATTTTTGCCAAGTTCACCGTGACCTTCCCGTCCTTTCTCTCAGCAAAACCGTCCGCTATCAACCTGTTGATATTCTCCTGAATCTCGCCGATATTCATCGCGATCTTGGCCGCCACGATGCTCTGAGGTCTCTTGAAACCATGTCGGCCGAAATGATCTGGATCATATTTCAACATGTACATGACCTTATGTTTGTGAAGACCCGCGTTACCGCGACCTCCCTGGAGTCCAGCACCACGCCCCGCTTTCTTGCCGCGTCCGTGTGTGCGGCTTCCTCTGAATTTCTTAGTCCTGCTTGGCATTGGAAATCACCTAGAGCATTCTCTCAATCAATTCGTTGATCTTTTCTCCGCGGTATCCAAGAGCACCCCCATTTGTAAATGACCTCTTGTTGCCGCCGTATCCTTTTCGTGGGGGGTTGAGCCTAAAGACCGGTTTTACATCAACAAGATCCGAATATTTGACCTCGTCTTTAGCCACGCTTTTTGCAAATGAGATGATCGATGTGAATTTCGAATGATTCTGAATATATAGATCATCGATCGGCTTGTCCCCCTTTAGTCGTCCCCTGAATTTGATCATTCTCGCAAGAGTTTCACTGTTCACTTCGCCCCATGTGATGTAGTCCTTCGCTTTCTGGAGCATTCCATTGATGCTATCCGTCTCCGGAACAACAACGCAGTGATTAGGGCGGGTAAGATTTAGCATTCGCATCGTATCCTCGATTTCCTTCTTGACACCAGCGTGTCCTCGTACTCTGATCACAGCGTATGCCACCACATCATCCCTCCTGCCCTGTTATTTCCCGCTGTTGATCTATATTTGCATCTTGTTCAGGAAAATGGACCGTGACACGACCACTCATGATCTTTAAGCGTTTCTCTTGTTCTTCAGTGATCCTAAGGACAGATGTCTTCATGAGCGCATCGAATGTCGCTAAAGCGTAATTGACTGTCGTTTTTGTATGGCCACGCGCAAATCCCCACGCATCCTTGATACCAGCAAGTTGCAAGATGATTTTCGCGACATCACCAACAGCTAGCGAAACGCCCCTAGGAGCGGGCTTAAATGTCACTTCAACAGACCCTGCCCTCCCAACAACCATAAACGGCAATGAATGAGGTGTACCGCATCCGCACTCCCAAGACCCACATCCTCTTTTTATCTCGATGATATTCAATTTCGCGTTGTCGATCGCTTTCCTAATCGCTGGCCCGACTTCTTTGCCCTTTGCCCTGCCAACGCCTATGAAACCATCGCCGTTACCGACTGCGACAGTAATCGCAAATTTCACTCTTCTGCCAGAGTCGGTCATTCGCTGAACCATGTTGACGTCGATAACCTCATCTTTCAGATCGGGAAGAAGAACGTCGACGATCTCAGGTTCGCGAAGTGGGAGCTTTGTTGCAAGTGCATCACTCATCGATGTGATCTCGCCGCTCATGACCATCTTGCCCAGTTTTGTCTTCGGCGTCCATTCCATCTACTCTACCTCCATTTTCTTCTTGATATCCTCGACGAGTTTCTCGACGCCCTCCCCGATATGCTGACCTTTAATTCTCTTCTCTGAAGGAAGAATCTCTTCACCATGTGGAACCTCAATACCCGCATCGAGAATTCCTTTAAGCGCAGCGAAACACGAGGCACCCTTCGCCGGATCTCGCAACCCGATATCTAGAACCGCCTGATCGATCCCTTTCTTTTTTGCTCTCAGTGCGGCAAGATATCCTGTCAGATAAGCCGCAGGTGTGTTTCCAGTTGAGAGGTTCCAACCGAGCTTAATCAATTCCCTGGAGTGCGCTTGGGCTGTTACTCGATCACCAATAGGATCGAACTCAATGAACTGCACACTCGCATTTCTCAATGAGATCCTGACGACTGCTCTCGGAACCCCAGCCCTTAGTAATCTCGCCCTTTGTCGATAGTCTGTTCTGCCTTCTCGCCTTCGTCGAAATGGCACTTTATATCGAGGTCCGTGAGCCATTAGTTGCCCTCCTTTAGATGTCCTTCCATTTTGAGATGGGTGATCAAATGAGTCTTGCTCTTAAACATTCCGCCCTTTGCCTTCATATAGAACTCTCTGTAAACAGATTTGCTGATCTTGCCTTCGTCCCTCAGTTCCTTAAGCGTTCTTCTGATCGGTCGGATCGTCTGAATCCACTGTCTTTTTTCCGGCGTTCTCGCACCCGCAGCGCCTTTCCTACTGCCGGGACCTCTTCGCCTTCCTTTTTCTTTTTGGCCGGCCCTGTATCTTGCCCTCGCTCGTGATATTCCTCTCTTTGGAAGTGCGACGATCGCACCAGAATCAATCGCAGTTCGGATATCGGCTCGGGTGATCGCATCCGCGATATCCTCAATTCGATTCGGATCGATCCAAACCCGGTTAATACCACATCCGAGGATCTCTGCCGCAATCCGTCTCTGATTTTTCAGGTTCATATTATCCCGTCCTGTTGAGAATTCTGATTCCAAGCTGATCTGCCTTGCTCTCAATCTCGATCCGTTTCTTATAGCCAACCGTACTGCCGATTCTCACAGCCTGTCGCTTTGGATCGATTCCCTCAAGCTGTGAAGGGTTGTAGACCATTACTTCTTCAAAGCCTGATGGATGCAATCCCCGTACTTTTTTCGGCCCGCGGTATCCGATTGAGACGACTGGAGGCCTATATTTGTAATGCCGACGCATCTTACTATGCAGCCCGCGGGGCTTTCTCCATTTTTCACCTAGTCTCTTGTACCTGAACCATTCTTGCCTAAAAAACGCAGGCCTTCTCTCTGAGATTTTACGTCTCAATGCAAGGAGTTTCGCGATCGTTGGATCAAGGACAGGTTTTGCCTTGACAAGATATCCGCCCTTCTCGACGATCGCCGCTTCTTCTGCCGAAACTTCCGCTTCTTCTATGACGACCTCTTCAGATTTAACCTCCTGCTCGGCAACCTTTTCCTGCTCGATTTCTCCCTCTTTTGTCTTCTCGACGACTCCTTCCTCATTCACCTTTTCTTCTTCCTTGGATTCAGATACTGATTCTTCAAGAATCCCTCTTTCTTCAATGACCTCAATCCAATGCTCAGCGATCTTTGGGCCAACGCCTTTTAGGCGGTCAACGATCTCTTTCTTTCGCTCCTCATCATACAACGCATCAAGGAGGTCTGAGAGCGTTCTGATTCCCATCGCTTTGAGTTCTTCTTTGTATTCATCTTTATAATACGGTAATTCTGAAATTTCCCTGATTTCCCTTTCATGCTTGCTCATTGACCCATCCTCCTCGCTTTTTCAACAATGTAAATGCCATCCTGGAAAACCCTTGAATCGTATCCTTTGATGACCGTCGCCCGTTCGATATTCGCAGCTGTCTGGGATACTGCTTCTATATCGATTCCCGTTAAAATCACTTCATTACCTTTGACAGTGATCTTCGTATCGCCGACGATATTCGCTTTGCGAGGTGTCTTCTCGCCTAGGAAATTTTCTATGATAAACTTATCCCCTTTTACATATGCCTTGATTGGAAAGTGCGAATACACGATCTTCATCTTGTATTCAAACCCGTGCAGCACCCCCTCAATCATATTTTTGATATGTGCTGCGAAGGTTCCGACAAGAGCACGCTCCTTTTTGCGCGGAAGCTCGCAATGGACAATGATTTTTCCATCTGATTTTATGATCTGAACTCGGGGATGAGTCAATCTCCTAGTGAGCTTTCCTTTTGGACCTGAAACTGTTACATTTCCATCAGAGAGTTCGATCGTAACTCCGCCAGGAATGCTGA
>JANHAK010000075.1 GCA_024464195.1 Methanomassiliicoccales archaeon
TTCTGTTTGCAGGATTGCGAAAGCATCGAAAATTAATGAGGAGGAACTCATGCTTTATTTTGGTGGCGATTATCAACTCCTCTTTACAATTAATCCAACTGGCTGGAATATACTGAAAAAGCGCCTTGGATCGAGAATATCAGTGATAGGAAGAGCCATTGATGGAAAAGAGAATGTATTAATAAGAAACAATGCAAAAGTTAAACTCGAAGATCGCGGATATGAACATTTCAGGTGACCGCTATTGAAGGAAGCTCGGTTTTGGAAATCACTGAATGGTAAAATACAATGCTGCCTCTGTCCCCATTCATGCGTGATTGCGCCTGGAAAAAAAGGTATTTGCGGTGTGAGGCAAAATTATAATGGGAAACTCTTTTCCCTCATTTACGGGAAAGCATCATCAATTCATGTTGATCCGATTGAAAAGAAGCCTTTTTTCCATTTCAGACCAGGTGACAGGGTCCTTTCATTTGGATCAGTTGGTTGTACTTTTAGGTGTCAACACTGCCAAAACTTCACCATTTCTCAGGCAAGTCCGGATGGTTTTCCACTCGAGCCAATCGAACCCGAAGAAGTTACAGTCTTATGCCGTAACACAGGAAGTCAAGGCATCTCCTGGACCTATAACGAGCCAATCATCTGGCATGAGTTTGCATATGACGCCTCCAGAATTGCAAAGCAACAAGGATTTTATGCTCTTTATGTTACAAATGGATACATTGAGGAAGAACCGCTCAGAGAGCTCTCTCAATGCATTGACGGAATGAATATCGATATCAAGGGATTCTCTGAGGAATTTTACAAGAGAATTTGCAAGGCATCACTTGAACCAGTCCTGAAAGCGACGAAATTGGCAGTCGATCTCGGCATTCACGTGGAACTTACGTATCTCATCATTCCAGGAAAGAACGACTCAGAAGGTGAAATCAAGGAATTTGCGAAATGGGTGAGGGATTCGCTCAAGCCAGAAATTCCGGTACACTTTACGCGATTTCATCCTGATTATATGATGACTGATGTACCGTCTACACCGATGAAAACGATGGAGATGGCCTTGCACATCGGCAAAGAAGAAGGCTTAAAGTTTGTTTATCTCGGCAATGTGCCGCGACATAAAGGCGAAAACACGTATTGCCCGAAATGCGGACAGCTTGCCATCGAACGAGAGGGCTTTCAGGTCTTACGAGTCGATGTCGACAATGGACGATGCAGAAAATGCGGCGAGCCATTGAATATCATCATATGATAGTCTCGTTACCCACCTCATTTTTGATCCTCGTTGTATCAATATGATAACCATCAATTTCTTAAACTTCGTCGAATGATCGGCGAATGATGGATCTTCACAAGATCTATGAGAAATTGCTATCAAAATTCGTTGTGGACAACTGGTGGCCAGCAGAGTCGCAATTTGAGATCATGGTCGGGGCGATCCTCACACAGCAAACAACGTGGGAAAAGGTTGAAGAAGTTATTAGAAAGATGAAAGCTCGAAGCCTTCTGAACGTAGAAACTCTTGCGAGTATCGACCAAGAAGAGTTAGAGAGGGTCATCATGCCGGTGGGATTCTACCGACAGAAGGCAGAACGAATCAAACGCTTGGCAACGTATCTGCAGAACCATTATAACTCAGATCCCTCGTTGCTCTTGAGCAGACCTCTTGACGAGGCCAGGAACGAACTTCTAACGATTAAAGGGATCGGTAAAGAAACAGCAGATGCAATTCTTCTTTATGCTGGAAAAAAGGGAACATTCGTTGCCGCGAAACACTGTTGCAGAGTTCTCATGAGAACTGGTCTAATTGGAACGGATAAATATGATGACGTGAAGAGATTCGTTGAGCAGAACATCCCTCCGGATCCAGAGGTCTATGCAAAACTCTATGCACTTCTCGTTCAACTTTCCAAGACTCATTGTCGAAACAAACCGCAATGCCAAGGTTGCCCCCTTGAAGACGCTTGCCCTTTCAATCGATCAAAAAGAAAATGAGATTTCCAACCACGACCGAGAAAAGCAATGAGATCGTAATAGGTATCATGAATGGAATTTTTGGCGTAACCCATATCCTTTCTATATGCCTCTTCTTGAACTCTTCTAATTGAATTTCAAGAGAATCGATACTTCTCGGAAAAATTGTTAGCTTGATCGCATCACCATCGAAATATTCCAGAGGCCATACGAATTTTGATTTGATATCATCGATATTCACGCGATAGCCGAAAAACATCACGGGAATCCGCCTATCTCCTTGAAGGAGATTGTAAAAGAAGAGAGCGATAGGTACGACGATAGACAGCAGAGCGGCATTGAAAAGAATCAGCAATGAAAAAGGAAATAAGAGTTCATTTACTGCGCTTGGAATATCGATAATAGGAAAATGGCCAATAACTGGATAATGAGGGAAGACGATGGAGAGTGCTAGAAGTGCTTTTGCGTCAGCACCACCCTTAATAATATTCAAATTATAAAATAAAATAATAATCCCGAACATGATGACAATCGTCATGAGTTTCCAAAAGAAAATTTGGTTCCAGAATTTAACAGCCAGCAAAATAAGAACAATTAATCCACTCAAATACAGAAGTAGTGGTATTAGATTAATTCCATCTTCAAAAATTCCCTTTCGATCCCAGAAAATATCGAAAAAGATAATCGCGATTGGAATGATGAAGAAGTAATAAAGAGCAGGAGTCTCTGAGAGGTACATTTCAACAGATAGAACACTGATACCAATGAATCCGAGTAATATCCAGTGCAGATCTGTCGCTGACCTTGTTTTCCAATCAGAGATTGATGCAGACAAAAGGATTAGAAAAGAGATAGACACTCGAAAGTATTCGATTTCCTCCATATAATAGCGCATCCATCTGAACAAATAAAATCTTTGTTGACTCGATACGGTGAATTATTGGGAACATGTCCAGAGTCAGTGAGATAAAATTTTATATTGCAAAATAATGCGAGGTACTCGTGGAGACGAGAAAACGAGAAAAGAGATCGAAACTGATAAGAAATTTCAATAGGATCGTACTGATGGCGATTTTTGGTATTGCAATTATTTCACTCCTGCCATGCGCCTTTTTATTAGCGTCGGCATCTCAACCAATTAACATCTTTTCAATGGATTCACATGATCAACAGATTAATGCTGGTGAATCAGCCAGCTACAGATGGGTCTTGTTCAATAACGCTTCTTCTGCGTATCTTATTCACGTTTCTATCAATCCACCAACTGATAAGGATTGGCACGCGTCATTTAACAAAGATTTTATTACATTGAGTCCAGACCAAGACGAAACTATTATCCTAAATATTACAACATCTAAAACAATGGGGACCAAGGATCTCTCCTTTGTCGTTGTTTTTAATGTAACGGAAATGAGCGAACCAACGAATACTTATCAAATTACACAAAACATCCATTTAAAAATCTTATCACTTTTTGGAACAAGAGCCGGAGAGAACAAGTTGTTCGGAATATGGGACAACTTTCTCCCTCCACCTCTTGATACCAACTACGGAGCCTTCACCTTCACGCTCATTGGATGGATAGTAATTGCCTTGTTCATCGCTTTCATTATTGATCCAATCGTTCACAGACTCACAAGGAAAACGAAAACAGAACTTGATGATCGCCTCCTGAAAATTATACACGGGCCGCTCTTTGCCATCATCGTTCTTTATGGAATTGTCAATTCACTCGAGATATTGAATATACCAATAGATATCATTGCGACAATTGAGCTTATTTATAGTATTTCAATGGTTATCATCATCGTCTGGTTGTCATACAGAATATACGATAATATTCTGATCTATTACGCAAAATCCTTTGCCAAGAAAACGGAAATGGAGATCGACGATGTTCTCGTCCCTCTTTTTGAAAAGATAGGGATGATTATCATACCTTTACTGGGATTTACCGCTGTTTTACACATTCTGGGCTTTGATGTGACTGTAATTATTGCCGGTGTTGGGGTACTCGGTCTCGTGATCGGTCTTGCAGCTCAATCCACCTTATCAAACCTCTTTGCTGGATTGCAGCTACTGGTAGACAGACCATTTAAAGTGGGCGACTTGATCCTGATGGAGGATGGAGAAGTCTGTGAGGTTCGCAAAATCGGGATGAGAAGCATCACGCTTTATGATATTTTCAAACACTCAAATATCATCATACCGAATAACGAGATCGCCAATAAGAAGATCATCAACATTGTCCAGCCAGATAGAAGGTACAAGAGAAGCGTCACTGTCGGGGTTGCATACGGGACAGATGTCAAAAAGGTGGAATCGATCCTTTTACAAGCGGCGCTCGAACATCCCAACGTGTTAAAGGATGAGGAACATGCGCCAGTTGTCAGATTCGAAGATTTTGGGGACTCCGCACTTATTTTCACCATTTACTTCTGGGTCGACGATGTGCGCAACCAGTGGAAGACCACTTCCGATATTAGGAAGAAAATCGACGAGAAATTCCGCGAAGCGGGCATCGAGATCCCATTCCCGCAAAGAACGGTGTGGCTCAGACAGATTGAGAAAGATGCTCAAACTAAATGAAGATTCAGTTCGCGGGCGAAGCCATAGGCTTCCTCAAATTCCGACGGCGTCAGGAGTCGATTGATGTCTCGGTGCTCGTATGCTCTGTGCATTGGCCTGTATTGATCCATTACGTTTACCAACGCTGATGATAAATTCTCAGCAATCCATTTCAATACAGGTTTCGTGCAACACTCGATATGATTTGGAAGCACGAGGTGCCGCACGATGACTTCGGCCTGTTTTGCGGCGAGTAAATGATTGCGAGAAACAATCTCGAAATAATTTTGCACACCTGACAGACGCCTTGCACACGAATTATTTCCATATTTGAAATCTGTCAGATAGACATCTATAATTCCGTCTAAAAGTTCCATCGATCTTTCTGTCAGGAACATGTTCGAATTCCAAATCTGTGGGATGTTAACGACCGTATGCCGGAGAACTTCAAGAACATAATACAGATTGGGCGTCGGATCCCCTCCTACCCAATTAACATTAACGGCGAACATGGGACTCCAAACCTTTGTCGCAGAAATTGCTGTGGAAGAAGCTATTCTACCAAATCTCTCAGCAATCTTTGCGGCTAGACGCTGTGGTGATAGATAGATGCCCTCATCTGGATGTGTACTGATATCGTAATTCTGACAAAAAACACATTTGAAATTGCATCCGCTGAAGAAAATTGTATAAGATGGGATCAAAGGAGGTTCCTCCCCGTAATGGAGAAATTCGCTTGCTATTCGCGGGTCAAGAACACCACACCGACCTTTGAAGCCTTCATTTCTGTTGACACAACATCGCCATTCGCAAATCTCACACCGACTTAGCATCCTTTTTGCGAGTTCTAATTTTAGATCTAGCAACGACCGCGCTGTTTTATCCAATCTCTTCATGCTTTTCGATTTGAACTTTTCGTTGTCAATATGCAAATGAAACTCTGCAATTTGATCTGTATGCAATTTCCAGAGTTCCTCATCCGGTTGCGAGGGAGAAAAATCCACCTGAATTTCTTTCGATAGGAGATAGTATGCTTTGCTTTTCCCATCTAGAATGGAGTAATATCTTGACAAGGGCTGTTTCATCTGATTATATTTACAACAATATCGTTTAAGCCTTTTTCTTTAATCGAGCTCTGATCTTACGGCAAAACCACCTCTTCTCAAACATCTCTTTGAAACGCTTTTTAACGAACTTAAAGTTTTGTGGATCAACAGACGACAATAACAAATGTATAATTGAGACGGATTTTCCAATAGAAAGGTTCTCAAAAACCCTTTAATAAGACGAAATGTCATTTTATCACTAAGGAAATTCAGCCTATTATCTTTGGAGGTGTTAGCTTGGGAGTAATGGATGTAATTAGGAGTAGACGAAGCATTAGGAAGTATAAGAAAAAACCGATTCCAGAAGATCTCTTGATAGAAATCCTCGAAGCGGCTCGTCTCGCACCTTCTGGCGCAAATAGGCAGTTTTGGAAATTAATTGTTGTTCGCGATGAAGAACGCAAGAAGGGATTGGTCCCCCTGTGTCGGGATCAAAAATTTATCGAAGACTGCTCAGCGTTCATCGCTGCTGTCGACGATCCGAACCAGAAGTGGTACAGGGTTGATGTCGCAATCGCCCTCGACCATCTATCTCTCGCGGCAGCTGAAAAGGGTCTAGGAACATGTTGGATTGGTGCGTTTGATCCAGAGAAGGTTGCTGAGTATCTAGGTGTTCCGAAAGGGTTGGTTGTTACGGTCTGCATGACATTAGGATATCCGGCGGAATCCCCAGAACCAAG
>JANHAK010000076.1 GCA_024464195.1 Methanomassiliicoccales archaeon
ATTCTTCGACCGCTGAATCGAGGGCTTCGTCCATCGCTGATACAATGTCAAGGATGCTGACTCCGTCGAGAACCTCGAGGTCTCCAAACTCATTTACCTCCTTTTCCACATGACGTAACGCCTTCCTCGATAAACTCAGCGTTTTCACTTCTCTCGCATAATCTGGAAGGTTATGAGCTTCATCGACAATGACCACCAGATCTGAAATGGGAACGGACATCCAATCGAGAAGCGTATCCCTGATAAATTGAACGAAGAAGTATGCATAAGGTGCCGTTACGACTGTTGCTTTTGAAGCTAGCTCTTTTGCGAGTTCGTACGGACAGATACCCCTTCTATCACAATAATCCACAAATTCCTCCACAGTTGGGATGTCAGAGAACACATATCTTTCGATCTCATCAAAAGACGTGGCGATCGTTTGTTCGTAAAACCTGCATCCACCCTCAAGTTCATCGATTGTACGCCTCTTCTTTTCTGTACAAAGCTTTGAAAGTTCCTCTGGCGTACCAGATCTCAGCTCAGGATCTCTTCGCGCAAGCGGGCAGGTACTTTGTCTTCCCTGAAGGCCAAGTCCGTAAACAGAGCGAATATCGTTGATTCGCCTCAGTTCTTTCAACACCTGTTGCTGCTGAGAATTTGTTCGTGTTAAATAGAGAATCTTCTTCTGGCTATCAAGCGATGCGCTCAAGCACCCTACAAGCGCACATATTGTTTTCCCGGTCCCCGTGCCAGATTCGATGATAATATGCTGCTTATTTCTTATCGCAGTGGCAATATCTTCGACCATTTCGCGCTGACCGGATCTCGGACGATATGGGAAAAGATCCATTTCATTCATAATATCTGAGAGCTAAACAATACCCTTTCGGAGAGGTCATCGAAATTGCTGGTCAATTGAGTAAATTAAAAACCAAACTACTCGAATCCAAACTTGAGAATAACTCAATTTCTTTGCCAAACATCATCTGGAATTTCATCGTAAACCGAGTCGGTGTCATTATCGAAATGCTTATTCGACCCGTTCATTTCAAGTAATTCAAGAATCCTCTCTTTTCTGAAAAGCCAGTAATGGATTCTCCATTCTCTTCCGTCATATAGCGTTGTTTCTTCCCGTTCAGTCGTCAAAATGCCTGTATCTTCAAGCATGTAAAAGGCATCCCTATCTTCGGGTTCGAGAATATTATCGATAATCCTTTCACTATATCCAAAGAAATTCATAATGTGAGTGGCCATCGCCTTCGCTTGATCTTCAGGCATGCCATTCCTGTCGATGCTATTCCTAATTGCCTTAGCCAAATCATCAACCGTAAATGTTGATGACTTACCGTTATTGCCGTTGTTAGGTGACATGACAGGTCCGCTCCGTACGAAGTTAACAAGTTCCGAGAACTTTCTACTAGAGAGAAGGTTGATTGAAATTTGGAGATTCTCTATTTAAACATTTTGCGAGAGTCATCCTTTGAAATGGAGTTATTTCTACTAATATGGAGGAAGATTAGCTAAATTATGAAAAAATCATCAGTTTTTTGTATCTCTATGTTCTATCAAAATTATGAGAAAGTATGATCGTCGAATTCAGCATTGTTCCAATAGGAAAGGGAGAAAGTCTGAGTGGGTTCGTGGCCGAATGCATTAAGATTGTGAAGGAGAGCGGCGTCAAGTATCAGCTTACACCGATGTGCACAATTCTCGAGGGCGAATACGATGAGGTCATGGAAGTTATCAAGAAATGCCACATGAAGATCATGAGCATGTGCGATCGTGCACTGACATCAATAAAAATCGATGATAGGAAAGGACGAAAAGATGCAATGACTGAAAAAGTGAAAAGCGTCAAAGAGAAGATCGAATGAATACACTCCGTCAAACATTATATGGATGTATATGTGAGCGATGCGTTCCCGATTCTCCACGCCGCGTCAACATCCCTCATCCATGTATTATGAGCGTAGTTCTTCGAAATCTTTCTCGATCGACTCAACGATCCGCTGTGCAACATTCCCATCTCCATATTGCACTGTTCTCGATGATCTAGGTCTTACACTGCAAATTGCATGGAGAATCTTCTCCTCGTCGGCACCAACAAGCACATTCCATCCGTCTCTAACTGTCTCAATCCATTCAGTTTCTTCTCTCACGGTGACACATGGGACACCGAAATAGTATGCTTCTTTTTGAACCCCGCCTGAATCCGTCACAATCGTCCTTGCGTATTTTTCAAGAGATGTAAATGCGATAAAATTCAGCGGAGGCAAAATTTTCACATTTCCAGACGAGTTAATCAAATCTTCTAAACCCCACAATCTAATACTCTTTGCTGTTCTCGGATGGAGCGGCAATAATACCTCAAGTTTGCAGTTCGAGAGTGCTCTGATGATCGCCTCAAGCCTCTCCTTCACATCTGTATTCTCTTGCCGATGTATCGTTGCGAGAATGTAATTGTTCTCAGTAACTCCGAAATTCTGAAGGAGAGATTTTGATAATTTCTTTTCAACACCTATCAGACATTGAATCATCGTATCTCCGACGACGTGAACTCTATTGACAATACCTTCTCGAGCAAGATTTTGTGCAGCAGTGTTGCTCGGACACAGAAATATCGAGGAAATATGATCGGTGATGACTCTATTTATCTCCTCAGGCATTTTCATATTGAAAGAACGTAAACCCGCTTCCACGTGTGCGATCGGAATCAACAATTTTGCGGCAGCGAGGGCGCCAGCAAGTGTTGAATTCGTGTCCCCGTAAACGATCACGAGATCTGGTTTCTCCTTAAGAAGGACTTCCTCGATCGCCATGAGCATTCTCCCAGTCTGGTTGGCGTGACTTCCTGAGCCAATTTCCAGATTGTAGTCAGGATCGGGAATACTAAGCTCCTCAAAGAAGACCTTGCTCAATTCGTAGTCGTAATGTTGCCCAGTGTGGATCAGCAAATGGTCATGTCTTTTCGAAATTTCGTTCTGAAGTGGCGCGACCTTGATAAATTGAGGACGCGCACCAATGATCGAGGCGATTTTCATTAATAGTGAAAATGAAAGTCCTTGTAATACATTTTCCGACGTCAACCGTTTGAATTCGATCGTCGATCAGAAGAACATATATTCTCTCGGTTTCAGTTTACTCAGTGCGATAAACCTGACCTCATGGAATTCTCCGAGACGTTTGATCTCATTGAGGACCTCCGCCGGTACTGGATCGTCAACAGTGAGCAGCATGAGTGCCCGACCGCCTTTGTTCTCGCGTCCAACGCCCATCCTCGCAATATTGATTCCTCTGCTGCCAAGAATTGTACCGACCTTCCCGATGACGCCAGGAATATCGCTATGCGTGGTCATGATGAAATCACCCTCTAACGGAAGGTCGACATCGAAAGAGTCAATACCTAGGAGTCTCGGTTCATTCGTTGGGAAGGCAGTACCACGGACTTCCCGTTTGACACCATCTGAATGAATCCTTACATTAATCGTGTTGAAATACTGAGATGTTTCTTCCACTTTCGACTCTATGACCTGAATGCCTTTCTCCTTTGCAATTACCTGCGCGTTAATGATATTCGTGTTTTCTCCGGTGATATTCGATAGGACACCGATCAATGCAGAAATCGTCAGCATTTTCGTATCAAGTGTTGCGAGTTCGCCTGAGTAAGAGACTTCAATTCTTCTTATTGGTCCGTCGACCAGCTGGAATGCAAATGCGCCAAGTTTCTCCGCAACAGAGATGAATGGAATGACCTTCTGGTCGAGTCGACCAATTGGCGCGTTAACAGCGTTCGTGATCTTGTGTTCCGTCAAAAAGAGCTTTACATGCTCTGCCATTTCAAGTGAAACTCTTTCCTGCGCCTCCCTTGTCGATGCTCCAAGATGTGGTGTTGTGACGATATTTGGCAATTCAAGAAGTTTTGAACCGATCGGGGGTTCCTTCTCGAAAACGTCGAGCGCAGCGCCAGCGATTCTCCTCGCCTTCAGCGCTTCATATAGAGCTTCCTCGTCGATAATACCCCCTCTTGCGCAGTTGACAAGCATTGCCGTTGGCTTCATTAAATTGATCTGATCCTTGCCAATTAGATGATAAGTTGACGGCGTCAATGGTGCATGGATCGTCACGATATCCGCTTCCTCAAGCGCTTTATCGAGTGGTAACAGCCGAACGCCAACCTTCACTGCGGTTTCAGGTGATATGAATGGATCATATCCGATTAATCTCATCTGGAATGCCTTCGCACGCTTCGCAACCTCCGCCCCAACCCGACCAATACCGATAATCGCCAGAGTCTTTCCGCTGAGCTCAATGCCCGTGAACTTGCTCCTCTCCCATTTTCCGCTCTTCAGCGAGGCGTCGGCCCATACGATATTTCTCGCGAGTGCCAGAATCATTGCCATTGTGTGTTCAGCGGCCGAGATGATATTGGCGGAGGGGGTATTCATGACAAGAATGCCTTTCATGGTCGCATACTCAACATCGACGTTGTCGACACCGACGCCTGCGCGACCGATGACTTTGAGATTCTTACCCGCGTCGATTACATCCCTTGTGATCTTAGTGCCGCTTCGGATAATGATGCCATCATATTCATGTATGATTTTAATTAGATCTTCATGACTAATATTCGGTCTAACATCGACTTCTACTTTCGAATCCCGACGCAGTATTTCGAGACCTTCTTTCGAAATTTCATCTGTAACGAGTATCTTCATGTCAACGCCTCCAGTACTTCATCCATTGCTTTCAGAAGTTCCTCAATTTCCTTCACAGTGAGATCGCCCATGTGTCCGATCCGGAAAGTTGAATCTTTGATTTTCCCATAGCCGGGCGAAATCTCGAAACCTTTCTTCCCGAGCCCCTCCTGCAATTGATCAAATTTGAGATTTCCCTTTGAAATCACGGTGATCGTGTCCGATCTGCATCCCTCCTCGGCAAAAAGGGAGAACTTTCTTGCAGCCCATGACCTCACGGCTTCTGCCATTGCCCTGTGTC
The DNA here is from genome assembly GCA_024464195.1 of Methanomassiliicoccales archaeon. Lineage (GTDB taxonomy): Archaea > Thermoplasmatota > Thermoplasmata > Methanomassiliicoccales > JACIVX01 > JACIVX01. The sequence goes on from JANHAK010000076.1 coordinate 4,978, forward strand.
TCTCATACCTCTGTTTCATCCCTTCCCTCAGAATTCTTTCAAGCTGGAAATCGAGAGCATACATCAATGAGATCGGCGGAGTCGTTACTGGCAGATTCTTGTCTGCAAACTTTTTCATTTCAAGTAGATCGAAGTAATAACCCCTGTTCTCCACGCTTTTTGCTTTTTCAAGTAACCTCTCGCTGACGCAGATTATGGCAAGGCCAGGCGGAAGTGCAAGTGCTTTCTGAGTCCCGAACACAACCGCATCCGCGTCCAGAGATCTCAATTTGAGATCGATACCAAACGCAGCGGTCACTGCATCGATAAAGATAAGAGGATCACATTTCGCGCGAATCGCATTAATGACATCATCGAGGGGATTGAAAACGCCAGTTGAGCTTTCATTGGCAACGATAGTTACCGCCTCGACGTCCTCTTGCAGAACGCCACATACAAAATCGCCTCTGGCTGCTTTACCCCAAGGTACCTCAATTTTCTGCACCGTTTTATTATTTAATGAACCGATCAATTGCCAGCGTTCCCCAAAGGCACCGTTTGATATGCCAGCCATCTTCTTGCTAACGCCACATCTCACACAAGCTTCAAGAAGACCAGTTGATGATGATGGCGCTATTAGTATATCCATATCTATCTCCAAAGCCTTCCGAATTTTCTCGACGATGCTTTCTTGAAGATATTCGTAATCTTTACCTCGATGCACGATCATTGGTCGTGTCATCGCTTCCAGGACTTCTCGTCGAACCTCGACAGGGCCTACAGTAAACAACTTACGATACACGGACACCCCCCAGAATTCTCCGCACGACGCTCAGGACCGCGCGGGGAAAGCGGAGGGCATCCGTGATGCTCCTCCACATCCGCATCCCGATCCAGAGCTGATCGACCAGCAACCGCAAGAATTCATTCGAAAACTCAAAATCCCTATGCTTGGCGAGTCTTTGCTGCGCGCTATCGAGATCAAGTCGATTCTTGAAATGCCAAGCATGACACTTAATAACATTGTGATGCCTGTATCGAAAATGTCCCGATATAAAACTTACTGTAAAGAATTGATCATTGAAAGAATTCTTTCAGAGATATTGTGTATGAGCATAGTATTACAAATGTTCCGATCAGGAGCGACTCAATTTGATAATAAATAAGACAATTAGGTATGAAGAATTAAAATTCGCCGATCAAGTATACAATTCCACCCAGCACTAAGAAAAATATGGTATTGACCAGCCATTGTAGAAGGTTATTATACTTGCTGCGTGAATTCGGCAACCAAATGAGTACAAAAGTGATTTGCGTCGTCGGACTCGGCTACGTTGGCTTACCATTGGCGTGTTTGTTCGC
>JANHAK010000077.1 GCA_024464195.1 Methanomassiliicoccales archaeon
AAAAACCCCAAATATGGATAATTCTGCTTGAAAAATATAAATAATCATGCTGGGTTGAGTCCTGGGCAATATTCAATTAACCAATTTTTGACTCGCTGCTGAGAATAATGAAGGGAATTTTACGCGCACATTCTTCACAAGATCGATAGACGTAGTCGCCATGATGATGCCACAAAATTGTAGAGATACTGCAAAGGAAATTGAGGATTTTCAATTGGATCATAGAAGTCGGACATTTTTTCAGTCCGCTTTGATACATCTGAACAACAGCAATTTTTCGTTAACAAAAAGATCAATTTCTTAAGTGCGACTCTGTGTATTGTAATGATCTATTTAGTTAGCAATACTTGCGTCAACATTTCCAGCAAAACCTCAGTTTCCATCTTTCTATTCATTTTAGTAATTTTTTACATTTTATTTGCTTATTCTACATTTTCCAGAGTCGGACCCAATTGGTTCGTAGTAGATTTAGAAGGCCAGATGAATTCAACGTTATCGTGTCAATACATTCCCTGTTCTTCATTGATTGTCAACCTCATCCCACCTTTGTGAGGAATTTTGGAGATCGCGGAGATCATTTTCTTTGCCAAGTCTTAGAAGACAATGAATTTATTCGGTCCACTGATGGAACTTCATCATTGTGATTCGCAAAATCCTAATTAGAATTGTTATTAATCTTGGGAAGCTCATTAAAATCGTATTATGGTTTGCCTTATTTTCGGCGTCACATCCCTCGTTTGGACATAATACTGGAAATCGATCACGACATCATTGCTTTGCCACCTGTCCCTCGAATGATTCTCCTATTTTACGCAGCATTAATGAATGCAATATTAGAAACTCGGAAAAAAATGAAAATCACCCAATGCGGCGAGCGGATCGACAAAATCTTCACTCTCGTTTGTAAAATCGCGTCAGCTTTGCAAATTTGAGTTTTCACGCCTAGTGGAACGTGTTTTTCCTGGGTCGAGCAGTTCAAAGCCTGTGTCTGGATCGACTTTTCTGATCGCGTCTGCATCTGTCAACTCAATGAGAATAACCTCGATGACCTTCCATGTCTCAACACCTTTTCTTAAGCAACCAACAATTGCATCGCCATTTCTTCCCAGTGCACCATGAATATGTGAAACTGGATAACCGTTTTCATTTAAAAAGATCGTTCCAACGCCGAGCAATTCATGCGCTTCAGAAAAAGGCAATAACATCGGAACGATTAGCCCGGCCTGGGGTTCTGAGGGGCCAACTACAACAGTCCCACTTTGCGCTCCTCCGACGAAAATAAGCACTGCAGAGGAAATACCATGTTCGAAGGCGAATTTTTCTAGAGACTCGTGAATAATTTCGCCATCTTCGAGCCTGATGACGAAGATACGTCCCTGTCTCGCTTCGCAATGCTTCATATTTTAGAACCTCTTCGCAATCCAATGGTAAACCGAATGGAGAGATTCAAACTTATATGTTCCCAAAAGAATGTTTCAGAACAAATGCAAAAAGGAATTTTGTATTATTTCTAAGAATCAATCAAGAAATGCGGAATCATATTATGTTGTTATTTCACCAAATAAACAAAATAATTAAAAAAAAGAGAGAAAAGGCTCAGCGCTCAGTCGCCGAGATCCTCCTCGCCGCCGCTACCTTCCTTTCCTTTACCGGCCGCGCCAGACTTGGTTTCACCCTTTGCAGCGATGACGTCATCGATTCTCAAGATCATAACTGCAGCATCGGTCGCTGAGTTGATCGCTTGCCTACCAACGCGCAGCGGTTCGATGACGTTTTCCTTGAGCATATCGGTGACTTTACCCGTGAAGACGTTCACACCTGCGTGCTTGTCGCCGCTCTTGTGCGCTTTCCTCAGTTCAATTAGGATATCGATGGGATCCAGTCCAGCGTTTTCAGCAAGAGCGGTTGGAATGACTTCGAGCGCCGCTGCGAACGCATCGATCGCAATTTGCTCTCGACCACTCACGGTGGCAGAGTACTCCCTCAACTTCATCGCAAGCTCGACAGCTGTGGATCCACCACCAGTGATCATCTTGCCGTCTTCTATCGCGACAGCGACGACGTTCAGCGCATCATCGAGTGACCGCTCCATCTCGTCGACGACATGCTCAGTACCACCGCGAACAAGAATCGAGACCGCTTTTGGGTTCTTGCAGCCTGTAACGAAGGTCATCTCGTCTTCCTGGATCTTTCTAACCTCAACAAGATCGGCGGTACCGAGATCGGAGGGCTCAAGCTCACTGAACTTATTAACAATATTCGCACCAGTGGCTTTTGCCAGCTTTTCCATGTCTGACTCCTTCACTCTTCGAACTGCAAAGATCTTCTCCTTCGCAAGGAAGTGCTGAGCTAGATCATCAATTCCCTTCTGGCAGAACAGGACATTCGCACCCGCTTTCTTAACGTATTCGACCATCTTTCTGAGCATGTTTTCTTCTTCAGCGAGGAATGCCTGCATCTGGGAAGGATCACTGATCTGGATCTTTGCTTCAACCTCGGTCTTCTTGATCTCCATTGCGCCATTGACGAGCGCGATCTTTGCCTTTTCGATTTTTCTCGGCATCGCTGGATGTACTGGCTCCTTGTCGATGATTATTCCTTTGATAATCTCTGTGTCCTCCATCGAGCCGCCCTGCTTCTTGACGATTTGGATATTGTCCTTCAAATCAACAACCCACTTGCCGTCCCGCTGCTCTGCAATCGTTGTGACTGCTTCGACGGCTAGATTCGCGAGGTGTTCTCTTGATGCTGAAACGGCTTTGCTGATCATCGCTGTCATTGCGATCTTTTTCAGAGTCTCCCTGTCATCGTGCCTCACTGGGATAGCGAGCGAGTCGAGGATTTCGGTCGCTTTCTGTGCAGCCATCCTGTAACCTTGCGCAATGATCGTCGGATGGACATCAGCATCGATCAAGTCCAAAGCTTTCTTGAGAAGCTCGCCAGCGAGAACTGCAGCGGTTGTTGTACCATCGCCACATTCCTCGTCCTGGGCCTTCGAGACTTCCACGAGCATTTTTGCAGCGGGATGCTGGACGTCCATCTCTTTGAGAATGGTAACACCATCATTTGTAATGACGACGTCCCCCATGCTGTCAACCAACATCTTGTCCATTCCTCTCGGACCCAGGGAGCTTCTCACGGCATCCGCAACGGCCCTTGCCGCCATGATGTTGTTGTACTGAGCATCACGACCTCTTTCTCTCTTGGTACCTTCCTTTAGGATAAGTATCGGTGTTCCAGCCATTCCCATTCAACCCACCTCCACGAGGAAATGTCTTCAAGAGATGTTCGGAAGCTGTATCCCTTATGTGTTTGTTCTTCTATATAAAAATATCGTCTAATTGTTTCCACGACTCATTGGCAATAGGGGTCAATTTTGCCGGCGATAGATCATCTTCCATTCTGCATATGCGTCATCGAAGGTCCGACTCTTGATTAATAAGTCGAGGAATTCTAAATGTTCCTTTATCCTCATAGAAATAGCATCATCTGGCATCTCACGACCTTGCTTCATATGATACCTCATTTCCCATCTGAGTACATCGAGAGGAAGCGCTGGTGAGTCGACAACAATTCTCTTCACTTCTAGTCCCTCAGACCTCAGCATCTCTTCGAGGTCTCCAGAAGAATCGATGCATACCGAATGACCCGATAATTCAGATTTTAATCTCCTTGCATCAGATGCCGACTCTTTTCGCGCTAGATCGATTTCCTCGCACAACAATTCCTTCCATTTCTGAGTCTCAATTCTTCCAGTTCTCGCGCGGAGAGCTAAGATTACGTATTCCATAGCGATTTGTCTCTCACTATCGAATGAGGTGACATCTCTGTAGCATCTGACTTTTCTCTCAGGTGGCGCGTGAGATATACCTTTGATTAAAGGTTCCCAGGAAGCTACAATCTGCTTATCCTCTGGTAAACGGATAATGCCTGAACTCTCCATCTCTTCGACGATGTCCCTAAACTCAAAACCTTCTCTCAATGCCGCAATCGCATCCTCCCACGCTCGTGGCAGTGGCAGGAAAATGGATTTCCAATTGATGCCTTCAAGCACATCAAGAACCTTTCTCTTTGACCATGTCGTCTGAACAGATGAAATAAGGGTAATCTCCTTTTCCTTTGTTTCCACTTCGTTCTTTTCAATTTCTTCGGGCGCCATCCATTCATCTCCGCCTAAATCATAATTTAAGCAAAACTCTACAAATTTTTTTCGCGGCGACAAAGAATCTTGAAAAATCTAGATAAGGATTGTTTAGATGAGTTGGCAAAAAGAAAAATAGTATTTATCATTTCGCGAACCACGACGTCAATTTTTCTGTTCTAAATCTCAAGATGAAAAGCGTGCTTGATTGTATAACCAAGAACAAAGGAAATACATGCTATTCCAAGACTCACTAGGAGCATCTGTCCAAAGCGTTTGCTGAGTTCTAACTCCTTTGCCACGCTGAGATGGTAATTGAAAATAAAGATGAGGATGACTGCGTTGATGATGATAATCACGAGCGCATTGATCGGCGCGAGCCCGATTAAAAGTGGCCATATTAGTGCAAATATCGTAAGCATATATGCGATAACGGTATACGCAGCGGAACCGATAGGTGTTTGATGTCCTTCCTCCCAGATCGCTGCTAAATACTCAGAACTCGCCAGGCTCAATGATCCAACAGAACCACTGATGATTGCAATGATACCAATAATAAGACTTTGATCAAAAACAAAAGAAAGACCTGCCACTTCACCAGTTATTTCAACAATACCATCATTCATTCCGCGCACGATGGAACCTATATAATGAAGTCTCTTTTCGTCGATTAAGGCGATCAAATCTTCCTCATGGGAGACCTCGTCTTGAAGGATTGGCTCAACTTCAGGATTATCCTTCGAAAGAGCACCATAGACCTGCTGAGCATGAGCTTCATGTCGTTCCATGAGCTTAATGGCAAAGGTGATGCCAAACAATTTAGAAAGCATGAGATAAAAAATAATTCTCATTTTATTAGGTCCAAGATCGCGTCCAGATTTCTTTTTCCAGTACTCATAATGAGCTAATTCGTCGTTCGAAATTTTTCGTAAAATTTCTTTGTTTTTTTCCTCTTTGATCCTGTCAGCCAAAAGTGCGTAGAATCGAGACAATGTAATTTCATTCTTTTGATATGCAAGAACATCTGACAAGACGCTATCAGAGCCCATTATGTTATGATATTTGGACTCTGGCATATATCTAACTATCGCCAACCAATTCCGACGATTCGAAGTCGATCCAAGAAACGATTGATGCAACGAGCTGCTTTTAAATCGTTTATAGATGTCGGTTATCCCTAATTTGCTACATTTCAATTTTCTCTTAACACCACTTTTATCGATTTGATAAGGAGGAGATTGAGTATCGAGGAATATTATTCAAGTACCTCACACATTAAACTCTTTCTTGCAGAGTCTCTTCCACGCAAATCTTTGATCAATCTGATCTCTCAAATCCGAGTTAATCAATCATAATGTAAATGAAACCTTGGGAAGATCACAATTTGATGTTCATAACGCGATCATCGATAAGTTCTTTTCAAGTATACATCTTGTTTTATGAGTCTTTTTTTAAAGAAAGATTAATAGAATGACAAAAGCGAATAGAGGATAGTCCCAAAAAAATTCACGTGTCCGTTTGTCATAGGCACAATACAGCTTCTGATATCCGTTTGTCAAAAAACCAGTATCCTTTCATCTCTAAACGATAGACATTTGAAGGATCGATGACGAGGTGACCTGTTACATCAGAATTATTACGGAGTAAATAGAAACCTGGCTCAGGCATTCTCTTATTTTTGTACATTCTTGACAGGTATTTTGATGCTGGAGGATTCTTGATCCGACTTACTTTGACAACAATCTCAATCCACTTCTCCAGCCCCTTTTTTGATTTTAGAAAAGAGAGTTCATTGAAAATGAAATCCTTGTCTTCTTTTGTTAATTGTGTATTTGTATTCGGATGCGAGTGGAATCCACCGACGATCGCAAATCCAACCGCACTCACAGTGCTGTGAAGTCGATTCCTCGCCGCGAGGTTCCCATATGTTACCGAGGTTCTTGCGCGCTCTGCGGTCTGTATGGGATAAGCAAGATCAATTGCCATGCACGATCTAAATTTATTAACAATAAATCTCCGATCCTCATGTCCAAGCAGCAGGCCCATAGACTCAGTTCCGGGTGTCTCGACGACCGATAATAACAGAGAGGAGAATGCATTGGCCTCAAGCACCACAGGAGGCTGAATCTGATTAGCCATGTCGTCCACCCTTATCG
>JANHAK010000078.1 GCA_024464195.1 Methanomassiliicoccales archaeon
TCCTGGGGTATCGACAAGCACCACTCCCTGCCTCAGCAATTCATTATTAACATAGACTTGCACCTCAGTTACTCCCTTTTCATTATTGGGATTACCTTTTTCTGTTGTGAAAGACTCAAGTTCGCTAGCAGAAATCTCTATCGAATTGCCATCTTCGAAGAAGACTCTTGCTTGCGTTTCTTTTCCAAATGATATTCTTGTGATAACCGATGTGAGAGGTAAAATCCCGGTTGGGAGAACTTCAAGACCCAATAGCGCATTAATCAGAGTGGATTTGCCTCGTTTGAAACTCCCAAGCACGGCGAGGTAGAATCTCTCGTCCCTGAGATCAACGATGATAGAATTGATGGCTGAGGCAAGTGAATTCCCGCCCATCCGTTCCGCAACTTTTTTGATATCTGAGAGCGCATCGAGACAGGCGCCTTTCCATCCGTCCAAGTCAATGCCTCTTTCGATCGATCCAGAAGCGGATTCAGATATGCTATTGAATGTACGACATGACGCCATCAGCTCACTCTCACCAAATGGTGCGATTTCAAAAAGTAGAAGCTATCAGCCCGCACCCAGCGGTTAAGGGTGAGCTTCATCACCCAGAGGGAATTAGCAGAAACCTGTATTTATTGATTTCCCAAAGCATCAAAATGATCATGAAAAATTCGGGTTGAATCGAAAAATTCAAGAATAATCGGCTTTTCCGAATGCCTCATTTGAATAAGTGTTTGAGACATGGAATGATAAGAAAAATCAGTCTTGCTCGGTTACAATTTTCAAATCGATTTGATTTTCAGACGACGTTATCAAGAATTATTTCATTATTTTGGCCAGGAATGAGGACATTTGAATATCCATATTTTAAAAAATCTGTGGGCTTCTCCGTATGAACGGGAATGACGATATCTGGGTTGATTGACTCTACAACCTTCAAAATATCTTCTCGAGAAGCGTGCCCTGATACATGATATCCTTGCTCAGGCTCAATTTTTGGCCATTGCCCTTGCCCACTATCAACGACCTGAAATCCTTTGACCTTCATATTGAACATTGCCAGCCAGTTTTTCAATCTAATGAAATCTATCGCTTGTTCCTCTGTGTAGGCCTCACTGCTCGAATAAATGTAAGTTCCTCCCGAGGGATTGATGTCGAATAATCTGTTCATATCCCAATACGAAAAGCATACAATAAAATGAGCCGGGTCCTGTTTAATTTCATTTGGATCGACAAGTGCTTCTTTGTGACGCTCCAAGATCTTTTTTCAAACCTTTCATGTCTAGCTTTAAGATCTCGGAATATTCGCAATCCGTCAAGATGATCGATACCGTCAACACACGCCAGCGCATCAAGATAGTATGCATCCTTCATTAGGATAACAAGTTCTCTGTCAAACTCATCAGTTATGCGCTTAAAGGTCTCAAGTCTTTCAAAATTGCGAGGCGAAAAATCTGCGACAACCAGTCCCTTTTCTTCAGCAACCGTATCTGCGCATTTCTCTTTAACAGATTCCTCCGTGAGAGATTCCTCCGTGAGATCATCTTTGGACTCATCGATGCGCGTTCCCTCAATGATTAATGCAAGCGGTTGAAGTTTCCTTGCTTCACTAATAAATTTTTTTGTTTTATATGCATGGCGTCCATGCAATCTCAAATCGCCAGTATAAACAATCCAGCCCAGCGATGTGTTGATGGCAAAGGCAGACGCCCCATAAATAGAATGGTCAACATCAAACTGCTTGAACTCGATATCAACTTCCTCAGATTCGATTAAATTTGGAGGACGAATATTCTTGCCCCAAGGGCAACTCTTAAAAAAGTTCTCGAACCTTTCCGAAACTGGAGTCGTCACGATTAGATCCCTTGTACGAAATTCTTCATTCCTTTTACTCACGAGCACTCGACGATCATCGCTGCAATTCGTCCTTACTGCGGAATAAATGGCATCATGCTCGATACGATGACTATCACAATCCCTAAAACATTTCAAGAGAACAAGGGTCAATGCATTCGAAACAAGCGGAATAGAAAAATCCAGCATCGAGACCATTCCAGCATGATCCAGATGCGCATGTGTGATGAAAACGGCGTCAACACTTAGCCTCGGAAATTTCGAAATATCAAGATCACTTGGAACAAGATCGTTTCTATAAATATTACACTTAGGCAACTGCCCAGTCATCAGGTAATCATGTAACCCCCTTCCCACACGAGGAGCCAAAAATTCTTCATAGAATTGTCCAAGCTTCTTGTAATTTATTCCAAAATCGAGAAAAACCCCGTGATTATCGAATTCCAAGAAGATTTTGTTGCCGCCAATTGTTTCATGCCCATCATAAACTGTGATTTTTACGCTCAACTGCTTCCCCGAAGTACCAATGAAGTCTCAGATTATCAGGTTTTCGAGACGTGAATTTCCTTTTGCAATATCTAAGCATCTAAACACAAAGATACCAATCATAGTTAATTAAAAGAATATTAGCCAGAAAATTGATCTGTCTTTCTTGAAAATTCGTCTTGAACTCAGTTATCAACAACTAACTAGTCGATAATTCGACCTACGATGGGAATTTTCTTCCCGCAATTCAGACAATGATGATCTCTGGCTATATTTTTCCTAATTATTCCAAGTGACGATCTTTTGATGAGAACGGAGTTGCAGTTCGGGCAATAGGTGTTTTGGTAATTCGCATCTGGGATGTTTCCAAGATAGACATATTCAACACCTGCGGATTTTGCTAGCTGATAGGCGATCTTCATTACACCGAGATCGGTCGGTGGTTTATCATATTTATATGCCGGAAAATATCTGTTAAAATGAAGCGGAATGGTAGTTCCTGCATACTTAAGATGATTATCCACAACATTGCGAATGGAACATTCATCGTCATTCACACCGGTAACAAGCAGATTTACCACTTCAACATGCAATCCTGAGTTGGTAGCGTGGGAAATATTTCTCCACACAAATTTATCACTCGCACAGCCACAGTACTTATCATAAACTTCCATATCTCCCTTGACATCAATTTTTATTGCAGACATCCCCGCGTTTCTTAGCAATTCCAAAGCCTCTAGCGTGATGTAACCATTCGAAACATAACATGAATATAAACCATGCGCCCGAGCCATACTGAATGTGTCAATAGCCCAGTCCGTGAGCAATGTTGGTTCCTGAAAACTTGCGCAAACACCGTCATCGCCTCGCAAAGTGGCTAGATCAATGATATGACTTGGAGAAGTAAAGCTGTCAATTTCTGGTTCGGGCACTCTTCTGGAAAGATGATAATTCTGGCACCATGGACACGTGAAATTGCATGACCATGTCGAAAAAGTGAGAGCGGTTGAACCTGGCCAGTAATGGTAAAACGGCTTGATTTCGATGGGGCGACTTTCAATCGCACTCAAATTGCCGTAGACGAGAGTGAACAGTCTTCCCCCAATATTCATCCTCGTCTTGCAGAATCCTCTTGTACCCGAGGCAATCACACATCTTCTTTCGCAGAGCTTGCACCTGACTTTAGAATCTCCAATCGTCTCATATAGGACCGCTTCTCGTACAACTTGCCGCTTGAGAATCCTATTTGCAATTTTATTATTATTCATCATCTACGAGCAATCTTGTCATCTCCCGAAGTTAAATAGTATTTGGTAATATTATTCTTCAATAATTGTTAAACCCAGTCAGATAATTGTCAACTTGAATAAAATTGTGATAATTGTGGAAAATGAAAAGATTCAAAATGCCGTCAAGTTGAAGACTTTTGCAAATTGATCCAAAATCGCAATTCAGGTATTTCAAGAATAGAAAATATTAACGAGTTTTTGGTGTTTCCAGATACACTGCAATAAAAGTTAGCAATCAAAATCGAACAATCAGCGATATTGTTATAAACATCTGAAGAGCGATTGGATAGTTACTGAGTCAAATTTCTCACGTATTTTGCCACAATCGATCATTAACACCATGCATAAATGTAGTATGCCGACTTCGATGCGAGAAAGTACCAATCTCCACTGCGATTTTATCAGTCAGGGATCTAATGGGTTAAGAAACATGATTTCTTCTACATGCGAAATTTACTACTCACAAAATGATTATAGGATTAGCCCTGAATAAATAGGATCGCATGAGATCTTTGATCATTAACTGTTATCTGAACCCAAAAGAAATAAACGAACTCTTCATTGCGATTAAGCCCTTTGGTGATTGCCAAATCAGTCATTACGAAGAAATAAATTTTGAAGATCGAGTGAACAATGATTTCGACGCTGTTATCATCAGCGGCTCTGAAGCGAGAATAGTTGATGAGAATCATAGGAAGATGTTTGCGAAAATAGTAGATTTGATAAAGAATCTCGAGATTCCAACGTTTGCAATCTGTTTTGGACACCAATTGCTTTGCTGGACGTTCGGTGCCGAAGTCTCGTCTCTGACTAAACCCATCAAGAATAAGTTCGAATGGATCAATATCATAGAATTTGATGAAATATTTGATGGCTTCGAGGACAGACACATTCTGCTGGCCGAATCGCATAACGACTATGTCATTAAAAGAAGCCTAAAGGAGGCGGGCTTTGTTTTGCTTGCAGACTCCGAATCATGCGAAGTGGAGGCGGTCAAACATGTCAAGAAACCATTTTATGGCGTTCAGTTTCATCCCGAACGTATCAAGATTCAGAATGAAACTCGTGCGGAAGGGCAAATGATAGTTGAGAATTTTTATAAGAAAGTAGTTAGAAAATAAACAAACTTCAATTTGATAAGAAAATGATCATTAGTCTTGCTTCCTGCCAATTTCAAATAATCTTATTTTAAACAATAGAAATATCAATTTCCTAGCCACTCTATTTTCCTGATTTCTTGTATGATGAGGAGGATCCCTACCGCTTGATTGCCTCAATTTTTGAGATACATTCATTCTGGATCCTGCAAAACTTGTAATTTGAAGTGCTGATACATTGGCGTTTATGTACGAGTGCGGGGGGAGGGATTTGAACCCTCGGACCCCTTCGGGACAGAATGCCCTACGGAAATACGCGTTGCCTCCGTCTTAAGTCCTGCGCTTTTGGCCAAACTTAGCTACCCCCGCTCGCGCATATTGATGCTGGGATTTATCTCGATGCGGCGATTGGTAGTTTAGTATTTCATCCTTTTGTGTGAATTGTTTGTATTAAAGATCATTGATGAAATAAGAAAAGATCTGATGAAAAAAATAGAGGCTAGGGTGGAAAAATTAAAGACCTTTCAATTTTCCTTTTAATTTGTCTACGAGCAATTCTTCTATTGTAGGATGGCCAATCTCACACAATTCATAACTCACCCTGACAACTGGTTTATTAACGTTGACAACTCTCCTCAAATCGACTGGTGTGCCAGAGACGACAACATCGCATTCAGCCCTGTTGATCGTCTCTTCGAGCTCTGAGATTTGTTCTTTGTCATAACCCATTGCGGGCAGCAGCTTTCCTATATGAGGATATTCCTTAAAAGTCTCAAGGATTGAGCCCACCGCATATGGTCGCGGATCGATGATCTCGCTTGCCCCGTAGTCTTCTGCTGCAATCGTACCGGCGCCGTATCCCATACCACCGTGCGTCACTGTTGGTCCATCCTCAACAACCAGTACTCTCTTTCCTCGAATCATGCTTGGATTTTCAACAAAAATCGGCGACGCCGCCTCGATTATGATTGCGTGCGGATTGATCGATTTGACATTTTCTCGCACTTTCAAGATATCTTGTCGATCCGCCGTCTGGACTTTGTTAATGATGACAACATCTGCGAGTCGCACATTCGTTTCACCAGGATGATAAGTAATTTCGTGCCCTGCTCTGTGAGGGTCCGCAACGACGATGTGAAGATCTGATTTGAAAAAAGGTAGATCGTTGTTACCGCCATCCCAGACGATAACATCAGCTTCTTTATTAGCCTGTTCAAGAATTCGCTTATAGTCCACACCTGCATAAACAAGGATCCCTTTGTCGATCAACGGCTCATATTCTTCCCTTTCCTCGATCGTGCACTCATTTATATCCAAGTCCTCGTAACTCGCGAATCTTTGAACAACTTGCTTTCTTAGATCGCCATAGGGCATTGGATGCCTAACAGCAACGACTCTGAATCCCTTATTTCTCAAGATCATGCAAATCTTTCGCGTTGTCTGACTCTTTCCTGATCCCGTTCTAACAGCACAAACGCTGATGACTGGAACTTCTGATTTAAGAACGATCTGCGGATTTCCCATTAACCTGAAATCCGCTC
>JANHAK010000079.1 GCA_024464195.1 Methanomassiliicoccales archaeon
AGGATCGTTGCAAATCGTTATCGACAGAATAAACGATTTATAGGAGAACAAAAATTACCCGCCAAAACTAACCAGGAAGGTTTGTTTATGGATCCGTTGCTATACATTATTCCGCTAGCAGGCATTATTGGACTTCTCTTCGCAGGATACCTAACATGGACTATATTCAGAAAGGATAAGGGAACTCCAGAAATGCAAGAGATTGGGGAAGCAATCAGAGTCGGAGCGATGGCTTACCTTGCGAGGCAATACAAGACGATCGCAATAATCAGTGTTATCCTAGCCGTCATTATATCATTAGGCATCAGGCTAGAAGTTGGAATGGCGTTTCTACTCGGTGCTTTCTTTTCGGCTCTCTCTGGTTATATTGGCATGTATGTATCAGTCAACTCAAACATTAGAACGGCGAGCGGTGCAAGAAGATCACTAAACGAAGCATTGACAATCTCATTCCGCGGAGGAGCAGTATCTGGACTGGCAGTCGTATCGCTGAGTCTACTTGGTGTTGCGGGTGTTGTTTTCCTTTATGACACCTTCTTTGGTCTTAAAGAAGCGTTGTTCTATGCCGTAGGTTACGCATTCGGTGCGAGTTTTGCGGCCCTTTTCGCTCAGCTTGGTGGTGGTATTTATACCAAGGCCGCAGATGTCGGCGCCGATCTGGTCGGAAAGGTCGAGGCTGGTATCCCTGAAGACGACCCCAGAAATCCGGCAGTTATAGCAGATCTTGTGGGAGATAATGTCGGCGATTGCGCTGGTCGTGGTGCGGATCTTTTTGAATCAACTGCAGCAGAGAACATCGGTGCAATGATCCTTGGTCTCTCAATCTTTTTGTTCATAGAGCAGACAACTGGACAGCAACAATATGGCTGGATTTTCTTCCCCCTCGTTGTTCGTGCATTCGGAGTCTTTGCAGCAATCATTGGTATTATGGCTGTTAGGCTAAGAAGCGAAGATGAGAGGCCGATGAGCGCGCTCAATCGAGGGTACTATCTTACCTGCGTTCTTGCAGCGATTTTCTTCTACATCGCGGTCGACCAGATGCTTGGAAACATCATGTTCTTTTACTGCGGACTTGTTGGCATTGCTCTCAGTATCATCATCGTTTACATTACCCAGTATTACACGGCTGGTGAATGGAGACCGGTGAGGGAGATCGCCAAGTCATCGGAAACTGGACCAGCAACGAATATTATTACAGGATTCTCAGTCGCACTAGAGACGACCGCCATGCCTGTGATTGCGATTGGCATTTCATTACTGGCTGCATATCAACTCGGAATGATGGCTGCTCCTGACGGCTCTGAGTCCTTCATCTATGGACTCTATGGCACCGCTGTGGCAACAATGGGGATGCTTGCAACCTGTGCGTTCATTCTTGCGGAGGACACATTCGGACCAATCACTGATAACGCTGGTGGAATCGTTGAGATGTCTGATCAGCCTGAGGATATTAGGAGGAGGACGGACAAACTCGATGCTGTCGGCAACACAACCAAGGCGCTCACAAAGGGTTACGCAATGGGTTCTGCCGCCCTTGCTGCGTTCTTGCTCTTTGCAGCTTACTTCGAGGAAGTTGCGAAACTTATGAATGATAAAATGAATGCGATCGTGCCAGGCTCTGGGACTTTGACCCTGGCGGACGTCTTCCATGTTGATATCGCGAGCCCACCCGTATTCGTCGGGGCGTTTGTTGGCGCAATGCTCGTCTTCCTATTCGCTTCGCTGGCAATCCGCGCTGTTGGTAAGGCCGCTTATGATATGATCAACGAGGTTCGCAGGCAGTTCAAAGAGATACCTGGTCTGTTGGAGGGAAAAGCGAAACCGGACTACGCGAGATGCGTCGATATCAGTACAAAGGGTGCATTGAAGGCAATGGTACTCCCTGGCATACTTCCAGTTGTCGTTCCGGTTGCTTTTGGTCTGATCCTGAGATTCCTCGGATATTCAGAGACAGTTCAGGCCGTTGGAGCACTGCTCATGGTTGGAACGATTGCAGGTGTACTTATGGCAACACTGATGAACAATGGCGGTGGCGCCTGGGACAATGCGAAGAAGTACATCGAAGCTGGGCATCACGGTGGTAAAGGAACACCTGCTCATGCAGCGGCCGTTGTCGGAGATACAGTCGGTGATCCCTTTAAAGACACGGCAGGGCCTTCCTTGCATGTTTTGGTAAAGTTGCTCTCAACGATCACTCTGGTGTTCGCTGCGCTCTTTGTCGTTTGAGAGCAAAACTTCTTTCTCTTTTTCTCTCAATCTTATCCAGATTGAAGATGTTTCTTCAATAATGGCTCAAGATTTAAATAAGGGATGAGTCATGCCGAAGTAGCCAAGAGGGACTTATAATGTACTTGTTAACAACCCGAGAAAAAGTGGTTAGGATTCCGCCGTATCGCCTTGGTGAAGATTTGGACAAGGTCATCAAAGAATTAACCTGCGAGTCCTTCGAAGGGAAGATCGAAGGCAATGATTCGTTCACTGTGCTTATAAGAAATATCGAGCCCGTGGGACCAGGACGAGTAGTTCACGGGGACGGCGCTGTCTATCAAAAGGTCAGATTTGAAGCTCTTATTTTTAGACCACAGCTTCACGAAGTTATCGAGGGATTCGTTTGTGAAGTTATGAAGTTCGGCGCGTTTATTCGATTTGGTCCGTTAGACGGGTTACTTCATATTAGCCAGATTACAGACGATCGAATCGATGTCGATACTGACAATCAGCGCTTGATTGGGAAGGACACGAAAAGAGATTTGAGACTCAATGACAAAGTTCGAGCGAGAATTGTGGCACTCAGTCTCAATGAAAGATCTCCAAGAGAGAGCAAAATTGGCTTGACCATGAGACAACCTGGTCTGGGAAAATTTGAGTGGATTGAGGAGGACCGAAAGAAGAAGGGAGGTGCCTCATGAAAGTTCAACGCGCATGTAAACATTGTAATTATATTACGGAAGAAGAGACCTGCCCTTTGTGCGGGAATCCCACATCAGAAGAATGGCAGGGTTATGTTATCATCATTGACCATACAAAATCTGAGATAGCGAAGAGGATGGGCATCAATGTCAACGGAAAATTCGCCCTCAGGGTCCGATGAATTGCAAGTGCCTAGAAGGGGGTGGATTTTGCCAGAAGCAATGCGAGAACAACTGTACATGCCGTTTGGAGAGATCGTTGATGAGGAATCTCTTCTCATCGAAGTGAGAAAATGTTGTAAAATCATTACAGTAGGTGACATTGTGACTCTTACTCTCTTAAACAAAGGGATCAAACCAAATTTGCTGATATTCGATTTTAAAACGAAGAGAGAAGAGGTAAAGATTCTCAAAGGCCTAGTCGAAGCAATCGATGGAGACAATATTAGTGTAAAAAACCCACCAGCACATATCAGCTCTGAGTTAATCAGGGAAGTAAGAGAGGCGATGCACAAGGAGAGAAGAACCAAGATTTTTGTTGATGGTGAGGAGGATCTTGCAACTTTGGTTTGTGCTGCCTATGCGCCGAAAGGAGCATGTCTTTTGTATGGGCTCCCTGATAAGGGAGTAGTTCTTGTAAAGGTCAATAGTCAAATATCTAAAAAGGCAAGGTCACTTATTTGTGCGATGGAGGAATGGAATTGAAGATCGAAATCGAAAGCAAGAAAGAGAATGTTCTACAGGAACGGATGGAAATGTATTTCAGAGTCGATCACCAGGGAGAGCCAACGCCGTCAAGGGATGCGATTAAATCAAAGCTCGCCGAACTGCTTAATGTTCAAAAAGAACGAGTGGTTATTGCAAGCGCTAGAACTGAATTTGGAAAATCCGAGACGAGAGGTTACGCAAAGGTTTACGATTCCGTTGATGCAGCAAAAAAGCATGAGAGCAAATACGTTCTTGTACGAAACAAGCTCATCCAAAGAGAAGAAAAGAAGAAGGCCGAGGCAGCAAAACCTGCTGCTGCAGCGAAGAAATAGGAGGAGTGAACGATGTCAAAGAAAGATTATTATCAGATCGCCAGTGGAAAATTAGAACGAAAGAAGCGACATTGTCCGAAGTGCGGTCCGGGAGTTTTCCTCGCGGAGCATGTAGATAGAATTTCTTGTGGGAAATGTGGTTATACAGAATTTAAGAAAAAGTGATCATGATTTTTCCCTAAAACAATTAAAATATTCTTAAAAAATCTATGTGCGCTTTGGTGATTCCCTCTATTTCTTGATCATTTGGTAAAATAACGGTAAGTATAGCCAATAATCGCTCCGAGTAACGACATTTTAATTCCGGTAATCAAGCCATTGAGTGCAGCTGAGAAGAATATCTCATCACCGCCGAGATCAAGACCAAATGCCCATAAAACAAAGGATGCAATGATTGCAATTGGAATCGACATCATCAACCCGATTGCAGCTCCGTAAATGATACTCCCAATTCCACCGTCGGAATGCCAGGCGATAAATGAGGAGAATGCGGCAATTGACGCGGCAATTGCCAGATATGAATTTTCTCCTCCAAAAAACGCGATTGGATCAGGATCCGAGAGAATCGTTCCAGCAACAGCGCCACCGAATGCGCCCATTAATACAACAAAAATCGCGTGTCTGTTTAATTTGGCAATTTTTCTTCGCCAAACAAAACAAGGAACAGTGATTGTCTCGCAGATCAAGAGAAAGCCGATGAAGCGCCATAGCATACTGTTACCATAGATTTCCGATGAATCATCAATAATCACATATTGATTTGCAGCCCACGAAACAAGCATTGATCCAGCGGGATCAGTTAACAAGCTCGAATTCTTCATTTCCGTAATATCAGCTTGCCAGACGGGATTGTTTCTCCCGAGTCGATATTTTTCTATCTTTTCCTCTTTCGATATGAAAATCTCATCAGCAATAGATGGAATAGCAAAATTCTTAAGAGGTGATGATTGCAGCAATGGTTTGATTACCGTATTATTAATCGCGTAAATCGTGTCGCCGGATCTTAGCGCATACCATTCTCCATCGGCATGAATCTGGAGGTCTTTGGAATCGAATGGTACCTCAGTCACCCAGATAATCCTTTCTCTATAGAGATCGATGCTCGCCAAGTATTTTTTAGAATCTCCATACAAGACTCCCAGGTAAAAATCCGTAGAAGAGATTGCGAGTTCATGGAGTTTATCAGGAAAATGAAAGATTGCACGAATTCTATTATCCATGCTCTTGAACAGATAAACAGTACCGTTATTGAGCCCGATCGCGATTCCCCTACCCGAGCTAGATATTGATGTCGTAACAACATCTTCATCGAACCTGTAATTCCAAAGTACGCTTCCGGCAGAAGAAATGGAAAGCTGCAAAAGATAGATTCCTGATTCATTTCTTACAAGACAAGTAATCTGAGAGGGGCTGTAGATCTGCATTGCATATTTCTCTGAAATTCCCAACAAATCAACATCGCCATTGAGGCTAACATGAAAAAGTGATTCGTGCTCTCCTGGTTTGTAATAATAGACTTCACTTTTATCGTTCACAATCACTACGGCGCCAGTCGCACTCCCGACCACACAGTCAACTGGGATTCCCGAAACATTGTATTCGACAAGACCATGGGTTCCTGTTTGAAAAATCGAAGACTCCGTTCTAATCAAGATATTATTCTTGTTAATCCGTTGAACATCTCGGATTTCTAAAGATATATTCTTGATCTCAACGATCCTGTTCTCTGTCGCTGAATTAATATTGAAATAAATCAAGAAAGAATCTATCATTATAAGTGATAAAACAATGATTACGATATTGCGACGACCTCGGTCCTTCAATAATCTGCTTGAAAACTTCATCTGCCCAATTGGGCCAATCGATTTCATCCATAAATAATGATTATGCATTACCTAGCTCATTCAGCAAATTGCAAAAAATCTGGATTAGGTTGTGGGGATTTTTGTTAACTTTGTAATGGTCTATTGATCTCTTCAAAAGATTTATTGTTGATCTGGTCTATCGGTGCATCAGCGGGCCTGTAGTGTAGCTTGGATATCACAGAGGCCTCCGGTGGTTTTTAAACGGAGAGAGCCTCAGACTCGGGTTCAAAATCTCCTTCAAGGGGATGAAACTCCCGACAGGCCCGCCAAGCTGTTTTGGGATCAATGATCATTTATTGGCGCAAAATGTTTTTAAAAAGCAGATCGCTACGCACTGATTGCATGTACCTTACAAAAGAGGAAGAAGCAATTCTCGATGGAGAGAAGGGATACGGCTTTCAGAAGGCAATGGAGTTGCTTGTTGCAATTGG
>JANHAK010000080.1 GCA_024464195.1 Methanomassiliicoccales archaeon
TCGAAAATGAGATAATATCAGTGCCTTCCTGTTTGAGCTTGCTCACGATATTTGATATCCTCACCGTGCCGGACTCGGCGACGCGTTTGACTCGCTGCGAAACCATCAACGACTGCAATATGGTCGACCTTTTAGTTTTTTTCTCATGTGATAAGTGATAATAGGAAGTTAAATACGAGAGGCATGAGATACGATACGCAATCCGCCGGGTTTTTAGGAAAATGATAAATAATGGTGCACAACTAGAGTGGATTGGTGAAAGAAATGCCACTGGAACTTGATCTGGCCAAGCTCAGATGCGGAACCGAACTCCTCAAGAGAGGGTTCGCAAAAATGCAGAAGGGCGGCGTCGTGATGGACGTTACAAATGCTGAGCAGGCCGGGATCGCCGAAGACGCAGGTGCGGTTGCAGTTATGGCGCTGGAGCGGGTCCCTGCCGATATTAGGGCGCAAGGAGGCGTCGCCCGCATGGCCGATCCCAAGAAAATACTGGAAATTATGGATGCAGTTACGATCCCAGTCATGGCGAAATGCAGAATAGGGCATTTTGTCGAAGCGCAGATCCTCGAAGCTCTCGGTGTCGACATGATCGATGAATCGGAAGTACTTACCCCCGCTGATCCGTTTTACCACGTTGATAAGAAGAAGTTCACGGTTCCATTTGTTTGCGGGGCGAGAGACCTCGGTGAAGCACTCCGACGCATCGATGAGGGCGCAGCGATGATCCGAACGAAGGGTGAAGCTGGTACAGGCAATGTGATCGAGGCAGTTAGGCACCAACGAGTGATCATGGGGAAGATCAGAGAATTGAAAGGTAAGGAAGACGAGGAACTTATGACTGTTGCGAGGGAAATCCAGGCGCCGTTTTATCTCGTTAAGGAAGTCGCGGAGCTTCAGCGCCTTCCCGTCGTTAACTTCGCTGCTGGTGGCATCGCAACGCCCGCAGATGCAGCCCTGATGATGCAGCTGGGATCCGATGGAGTCTTTGTTGGATCAGGTATTTTCAAGTCTGAAAACCCTGAGGAACGAGCAAGGGCAATTGTTGAAGCGGTCACGCACTTTGATGATCCAGCAACACTAGCGGAGATTTCCAAAGGACTTGGCGAGGCGATGAAGGGCATCGAGATTTCGACGATAAGACCAGAACAAAGGCTGCAAGAGCGGGGATGGTGAGTCTAAATTAGACTCGTCCAAATTCATGAAACGATCTTATGCAGTAGACCTCTGTCCCTCGCAATCTTGATTTCTCTTGAAATTCGCCTTCCAGTGCTCAGCTCTGGCTCAATAAGATCGGAATAAGGAGAGCCGGAAATAAACGGATTCGTTCCAGCGACGATTCGAGATGAGATTTCAAAGACCTTAAATTCAAGCTTGTCTGTGACGATGGTCTCGAGGCAGAACGGACCGATCATGCCGCCAAATAATTCAATTGAGCGGTTAATCACGCGCTCGCCCATGTCAAAAATCTTCGGCAATAGACTCTCTCTTATGACAACGGGAACGTTGCCAGTGACGACGAATGTAGGGTAAAGTCCCAGTTTCTTGAGCTCTTCCTGGGCACCAAGTTTGTACATCTCGTCGATGTTGCTCTCGTCACGCCTGTCCATTGAAAGGAGCTCAAGACTGCCCTCTGCAACTCTATATCCATCTTTTTTTATCGGGGAATAAAAGTAGTGTAGGTAATACCTTGTTCCCAGTACATATTCCTGAATCGTGTATGGCTGACTCTCATCGATTCCCAGTTTGAAGTCTGGATAATCTTTGGCAATGAAAAAACCCCGACCGCCTTTTGCGCCGTGGTATTTAACAAGAACAGGTCTATCGATCTCCTTCGCATCGCTGATCTTCTTCGGCATCTCGACACCGGCTGAAACAAGCCATTCCCTTTGTTTCTCTCTATCTGATTCCCACTGGAGAACGGCCCTGTTCCCAAAGGTTGGGACTGGAAGTTTCTCGAATTTTTCCGTTCCCATGTACTCAACAAAGGAACCGTGCGGAATGATGATGATATTGCGGTCGACGAGTTCATCGGCTCTTTCAAGAATTTCATCATAACTTTCGAATCGAATAAACTCGTCAGGTTTGGCAAGCGGAAAAGCATCGTAGAATTTCGTCTTTTGATTGACGGCAAGACCAATCGTTCTAAAACCCTCGCGTCTGGCGCCATAGAAAATCTGAAGCGAAGAATGAGAACACAATGTAGCGATAGCGATCTTACTTTTATCGTAACTGTCGAGAATCTCACTGATCTTATTTCTCAGTGCCATTACCGTTTAATTCCCCTTCGATGCTTAAATCTTTCCATCTGCATTTCACTTAAAAACTCATCTCGAATTGTTAACATAAAATAACAAAATCAAAGATGGCCAAAGAGATTGATTCCGAATCCATAGAACAAAGCATACAAAATGAAGGCTCTTGTAATTCCTCCTAAAAAGTTTGCGAGAACAAAATATCTCAACTCAAGAACCTCCCCCTCTCGATTGAAAACGGAAAAGATGTAAACCGGAATTGTATCAACCATACCAGGAATGCTGAGAAGAATGTATAGACCAAGGTATTTCAGCTTTTCAACAAGAAGCTCAGACTTCTCGACGAACCATCTGAACCACCCCCATTTCTGTGACCAATTTCTTACACGCCATTCAACTTTTGATCCGATGAAGAAAACAAGTATACTGCCAACCGCTTTTCCAGCTCCGAGGATCAGCGCCTTCAGAACAAAGTGAGTTCCAGGGTTGAGAATGAGACCAATTTCTACAGGAATCGGAAGAATGATTGCCGCAGATACCGAGTAGATGAAGAAAATCAAGCTATATGTAAATGGATCTGTCGAGTACTGATTCAAGAAATGAATGAACTCTGTCCAAAGATCCATCAGAGGGTGATTTCATTTAGATTCTAAAAACCTTCTTTGGGACTTTACATAATATCTCATTCTCCGCGTAAAGGCACAATAAAGGAGTCTTCTAATCCAGCAGATAACACACTTAGCAACATTTTTAAGCAAGCATTCCAATTACGCAATATAGGGAATACAATGGCGCCAAAAGATGCTGCAAAGGAGGAGGACTGGTTCGCGCAATTGGATGCCGAGCTGGAACAAAAGACCGAAGCTATTACCAAGGATCTCATGGAACTCAACAATCAAAAAAGGATGATTAACCGAACATTGATCGAAGACTTTTGGAAGATTTGGATGAGGTTTGGGAAGATTAATGTCCACTTTACCATGGAGCCTTCGTATAGCGCCTTCGCCCAATTCGACGAATTTCCAGATCAATGGCGTTTCAGAGAAGATTTTAACTTCGCAGGAGTTAACACAATACAACTTGTCGATAGAACGCAGGAACAGGGGCGAATGGGTGATTCCTTGAAAATCTGGTATTATAACGAGGATTCGACACCCCATATCAGAATGGTCTTTGAATATTGCGAAGGAGAACACTATTACAAGTATTCAGGATGGAAGAGAATCTTTGGACAATTTGTCATTTATGATGCTCCTCTTGCTAAGTTTGACATGGACAAGTTTCACGAGAAACTCGCAGACGTTGTTAAAGCGTGGTATGAATCGCATCTTCGAAGGAACAGAGACATTTTGATCAAGCATCTCAAAGACAACTACGAGCGTGGCGAGACTTTCACCGAGTAAATAGAATTTCGAAGCGCCAGATATCCTTTCATCCGCATTTTTCCTCTTTCAAAGTTTTGAGATCCTGATCATATCGATTTAGAACAGATGTTGTTGGGTAATCCAAGCAAAGAATCGATGCGAATCTGTATTCACCACTTTCGATCCCCTCCGCAATAATACAATTAATAATAACTCAGATAAATTCTAAAGCGAATGAGATCACCGAAGAAAATGGAGGCGTTCTATGCAAAAAGAAGATCTAGCACCCCATGTTAAAGAGATCAGCCAGGTGCTCAATGGCAGTATTGATGATGATCAGATTACGAAGGAACTTAAAACTTTTCTTGAAGTTTATAGGGTGTCGCTCGAGACGGCGAAAAGGAGTATCATCAGGAAATATGGCGGAAATCCGGCCCTCCTATCGGGTGGTCAGAGAAAACGTATTGGCGAACTCACTGGTAATGAACAGAGAGTCGATCTTCTTGTCAAGGTTATCTCTGTCAACAAGAAGGAAATCGAGATTGACGGAACTTATAAGCCGATTCTTTATGGGATATTCGCAGACGAGAGCGGCACCGCGAGTTTTACCGCGTGGGATGCAGATAGATTTGATTTCAATAAAGGGGACGCCTTGCTCGTCCGGAATGCTTACACCAAAGAATGGAATGGGCAGCTGCAGATCAATCTCGGAAATAAGGCAATTGTTGAACGACAAGATGCCGATTCCATTAATTTTTCTGAGATAGAACTTCCGAAATTTACGGAGACAAAACAGGTAAAGATAGCGGAGCTCCAGGAAGGTATGAACAATGTGACCGTCACTGGTCGAATCCTTTCGGTAGAAAAAAGAATTGTTGAGACATCGGATGGTTCAAAGACCGTGTATTCGGGCGTCATAGCAGATGCAACCGGAAAAACCCAGTTTTCTGCGTGGCATAACTTCGAACTCAAACAGAACGACGTGATCACAGTCAAGGGCGCGTATGTCCGGGGATGGCGGGGAATCCCCCAGCTAAATTTTGGAGAGCGTGCTGAGGTTAGCAAATTCTCTGGAACTTTTCCCTCTCTGATTGACCTTTCTCAATCAGTCCTGAGAACAATTGTCGATCTCGAAAAAATCGGCGGCGGAATTGATGTTCGTGTAAAGGGTGTTGTCGTCGATGTGCGTGATGGTTCGGGATTGATTTTCAGGTGTCCCACCTGCAAGAGGGTAATCCAGAGGAATCTCTGCAGAATTCACGGCACCGTTGAACCATTGCCAGATCTTCGAATTAAGGCTGTTGTCGATGACGGCGAGTCTGTTCTCACAGCAATCATGAATAGAAAAATCACGGAGTCTTTATTGGGAATGACACTCGACGAGGCAATGAAAAAAGCGAAGGAGATGATGACTCCAGATGTCGTCAAAGAGGAAATTGAAAATAAACTAATTGCCCAGCCTATCGAGATTTCTGGAAATGTAACAAAGGATGAATACGGTCTCATGATGGTCGTTGGATCGGCTCGCATCGCATTACCCGATATAAAGACGGAGGCGACAACTTTGCTCTCTGAACTGGAGGGATTTTCATGATTTCAAGGGAAGTTGCGTGGAGGGCATTCGCGGCCGAATACAACGCCTCGACTCTTGAAGTCAAGGGAGAGGGGGAGAGGGCACCGTCCTATGTGATCACTCCGCTGGGCGCGATGATCAACAGACTTTTTGTGGTTGGCGTGTTGACCGACATTGAAAACACGGGTACCGAGGAAGAGCCATTCTGGAAAGCAAGGATCACCGATCCGACGGGAACATTTTTCATTTCGGCTGGCCAGTATCAACCAGAGGCTGCCATCGCGTTGGCTAGAATAAGGCCACCTGAATTTATTGCCGTCGTGGGGAAGAGCAGAACATATTCACCAGAAGAGGGGACGCTTTATGTCTCAATCAGGCCTGAGAAAGTGACGGTTGTCGACGAAAAGATTCGTGACTACTGGATCCTCGAAACGTGCAAGTCAACGCTCAAGAGAATATCAGCAGCCGAGGAAGCAAGGCAGATGGAAAGTCCATCAGTTGAGTCTCTTATGAAACTCGGCTTTTCGAGAGTGCTTTCAGAGGGTGTGGTGAGAAGCGTCGCCCACTATCAAACAGTTGACTTTGAGAAATACAGAGCAGTGGTTATTGATGCACTGAAGTATCTGTTGCCAGAATACCAGACAGAGATACCCGAGATACCGGTTGAATCCCCTGAGGAAATCGATGAGGAGGAAAACATCGATAACGAGGAAAAGGTTTTGGCGATCATCGACCGACTTGACAAGAAAGGGAAGGGAGCACCCTGGGATGAAATTGTTGAGGAGGCAAAAAAGGAGGGGATCGAGAAGAATGAACTTGAAGAGATCACAAACTCTCTTCTCGATAAAGGATTGATCTACGAACCGATTTTAGGAAAAATGAAAAGGATATAGGGAAAAGGTTTTTGAGAATATTCTTCAACTGAATTCATTCTTCGAGATCGCGATGAGGATAAGACCCACGAGCCCTAGTATCGAACCGATGAAATACGGCCCGACGGTC
>JANHAK010000081.1 GCA_024464195.1 Methanomassiliicoccales archaeon
CGTCGAACTAGCTGCAGAGATGATGGACAATAAGAAGTATGATGCGGTGTTGGCATGCGGTCCCGAACCAATGCTCATCCAATTGTTTAACCTCTGCAAGAAATACAATGTTGATTGCCAGTTTTCATTGGAAAGATTCATGAAGTGCGGCATTGGGATATGTGGATCATGCGCGATCAACGGTAAAAGAGTATGCATAGAAGGGCCTGTTTTTTCTAGAAATGAACTTGAATCACTCGTGGAATTTGGCAAATTCAGAAGGGATGCATCAGGGGCACGAATTACATTTTGACCTCGTTGATGACCTTCTCGACTAATTGAGCAAACTCCGCATCCGTCACGCGACCTTTTTGTTCCCCTATCGTTTTAACGAGTTGAAGAATTCTCTGAATTTGATCATCGGTAGCATTGATCTTCAATTCTTCAAGGCGTTTTTTCACATATGTGATCCCTGTGTGTTTGCCCATGAGAAGGCGTCTCCGATTCCCAACCGTTTCTGGAGGAATACATTCGTAAGTCATAGGGCAGTTGAGAATTGCGGCAACATGAATTCCAGATTCATGCGCAAAGGCATTTTCACCGACAAGTGGATGATGCGGTGACAGCTGACATCTTGAAAACTTTGCAACCGTGTCAGATAATTCCTTAAGCCTTCTACAATCAATGCCGAGATCGTAGCCATAAAGGAATTTCATTACTGCAACGAATTGTTCGAGTGGAACATTACCTGATCTCTCACCGATTCCATTGACGGTTGTTGTTACGGCCGATGCTCCAGCTTTAACAGCAGCAATCGCATTGGCGAGCGCGAGACCAAAATCGTTGTGGAGATGTATTGAAATAGGTTTCTTCACTTTTGATGCAATTGAGGAAACGACAAACGAAACAGCCTCTGGCGAAGCGCAGCCAACCGTATCTGTAATACCCAGTCTCACAGCACCAGCTTCTTCGGCAGTTCTCATGAATTCGATTAGGAAACTGATATCTGTTCTCATGCTATCCTCGGAACTAATGCTGGCAGGCACGCCTCGTTCTCTGCAATAATCAAGCGCATCGACAACTTTGCTGAGTACTTGTTCCCTATTCATTCTCAATTTATACTTAAGATGGATATCTGAAGTTGCAATAAAAAGTAATACGAGATCGACACCTGAATCGATTGCTGCGTCGATATCACCCTTCAGAATTCGGGAAAGTGCGAGAATTTTGGCTTTTAGACCTAGTGATGCGATTTCTTTGATAATTCGACGCTCGGATTCTGATACCGCTGGAAAGCCAGCTTCGATCTGTGGAATGCGCGCATCATCGAGGAGCTTGGCAATTGTAATCTTCTGTTCGGCGTTGAATGCAACGCCAGGCATCTGTTCTCCGTCACGCAAAGTCGAATCGTAAACAATAATGTTTTTGAAATTGCACTTAATATTGTACGGACTGAGTGCAATGAATTCTGTGTTTGAAAGCATGCCCGATAGATTCTCAGATAACGATATGTAATTTTTGAAGAAACAGGGACCATACTACAGTCTCTTTAAATGGATCATCATCTAGTCTCGTACTCGTTTACCCTCAATAAGCATTTTGAAGGATTGCCCATTATCGTCAATCGTTACCTTTTAGATTGCTAGAAACTTTGAGAAGCGCTAGAAGTGCATCCTTCACTTCTTCAATTGTCGTGCCCCACGGTACAGCTGCTACATGATTCCTTAGCTCATATCCAGATTTTACTTTACAACATTTTACAAGCGCCAGCGATCCGTCTGGGCGGACGTAATTGCGAGGGCAGATATCGATAAAACCCGCTTCTCTTTTGTACAAAGATTTGAAAATTCTTCTCGAAAGATCGCAACCAACTAGTGTTGACTCAACACTTATTTCTGGCGCTTCGTCGAGGAAATAGACAACTTTGTCGCAAGAAATTCCCGACGCCTTGCATGGAAAAATCACGCCTTTTGTTTTCACTGTAGATGCAACAGATTCAAGATCAATCTCAATATGGTTAGCGACGATCGGCGCGTCTATCAAGCCCATTGATATAATCTTTTCGACCATCACTGAAAGTTTTGATGGTCTTGGTGGCACTGTATCGATAACATTGATTCTGATGAGAGCCTCATCCTTTACGAATGAAACGTGATTAAACATTCCCTGAACAACGACAAGTTTTCCCTTGTATTTTTGAGAGAGTTGCGCCATTTGGGTGCGATTGATGACATCGATTGTTCGATCCTCGACAAAAACTGTTTCATCAGGCAACGACAGAATTTGGAATGATTTTATATTGCGAAAAAGTTCATTTCCATTTTCTTTTTCTACTGAAATAACGGCAAAATCATTCTTATTTCTTAAGATGTAATATCTTGTTCTTGTATACGCCTTCTTGCCCTTGATGGCTTCTCCAATATTGGTAGGCGTCAGTGGGAAATCGACAGTTCGTAAGGACACATCTTTGCAATGCTTGGGAATCATTGTGCCTCTGGAATATGTTCGAAGTTCAGATACTTTTCTAATCCCTAGGAGCAAGCGGACATAGTTCTCTAATGAATTATATAATGATCAAGCGCCCGTTACAATTCCTGGCTAGAGACATATTGTAGTTAACAATTACAATTAAGATACTAGTCCATTATCAATAATGGATACAATTCAGATTGTTACTTGCCAAACGAATTCACTTATTTAATGATATGAGTATTTTGAATTGATACTATTATTCGGATACTGGAACATAAAATAGAAATATAAATTAACTGAATTACTCTGAAACGCCGGGATGACAGAGCGGCCATGTGGCGGACTGCAGTCAACCGCCGCAGAGATCCGCAGACTCGAGTTCAAATCTCGATCCCGGCTCTATTATGTTAATTCTTATGAAATAATGCCTTTGAGGTTTCGACATTTTTCAAATTCAAGAGATAATAAGCTATTATTTGAGAAGATACCGTAATATTCATCTGCAGGACAATGATATCTGCTTACTTGATATTAACAATGGTGAAATCCGATGATATACAATAGTATTCTGGAAACGATTGGCAAAACACCGATCGTCAAGTTGCACAATATTATTGCTGAAAATTCTGCAGAGATCTACTGCAAACTTGAATCATTCAATCCAATGTCTTCCGTCAAAGATAGAATTGCCCTAGCGATGATCGAGGATGCCGAGAAGTCAGGGCGTCTAAAAAAGGGGATGATTGTAGTCGAGCCGACATCTGGAAATACTGGTATCGGTCTCGCGATGGTCTGCGCTGTTAAGGGATACAGGCTCATCCTAACGATGCCAGAGTCGATGAGCGTTGAAAGGAGAAGATTACTGAAAGCTTTTGGAGCGGAATTGATTCTCACACCAGCGGCAGAAGGAATGAAAGGAGCTGTTGCTCGTGCCTTGGAAATCTCTAAAGAACATAGTAATTGCTACATGCCCCAACAATTCGAAAACCCCTCGAATCCAGAGATTCATATGAAAACTACAGCCAGGGAAATATTAGATGATGTTCCGGATCTTGATGCATTTGTTGCGGGTGTGGGGACTGGTGGGACTATCACCGGGGTCGGGAAAGTTCTCAAAACAGTGAACCCATATGTGAAGATCATTGCAGTTGAGCCTTCTGAATCGCCAGTGTTATCTGGAGGTAAACCGGGACAGCATCAAATACAAGGAATAGGTGCTGGCTTCATACCAAAGGTATTGGATTTATCTATCGTCGATCGCATCATCACTGTGACAGACGAAGAGGCAAAATCAATGGCAAGAGATCTTGTTCGAAGGGAGGGGATATTAGCGGGCATTTCATCGGGTGCTGCCCTTTACGGTGCAGTAAAGATCAGCAAGGAATTAGGACTGGGGAAAAAAGTTGTTGTGATTCTTCCAGACACAGGAGAAAGATATTTGAGTACTGACATGTTTTCCGAGTGAGCGCGTATACATGAGCTGGAAAGACGATGTTTATACGGTTCTTGAACGCGATCCCGCACCGAAATCGTTCAAGGAAGCACTGTTATTCAGCCCAGGGCTTCATGCAATCCTTCTTCATCGAATATCGCACAGGTTGTATCTCAAAGGTCAGTATCTTTTGGCAAGAGCGATCAACTATTTTGCGCGGATTTTAACGGGTGCAGATATTCATCCAGGCGCAAAGATTGGTAAAGGGTTTTTCATCGATCATGCAACCGGTGTAGTGATCGGAGAGACTGCCGAAATCGGCGACAACGTTTGCATCTTCCAAGGCGTAACGCTGGGCGGTGTCAGCACCGAAAAGGGAAAGAGGCATCCTACCATTGGCAACAATGTTGTTATCGGTGCGAACGCAACGATTCTCGGCAATATTAAGATCGGAGACAATGTCAAGATAGGCGCGGGATCCGTTGTCGTGAAGGATGTACCACCGAATTCAACGGTTGTTGGCGTCCCTGGTAAAGTCGTCAAGAAGGACGGCGTGACGAAACTTGACTTGAGACACGATCTGTTGCCAGATCCAGTTGTAGATGCATTCATGAATATTTCGAACAGCATCGCAGAGTTAGAACACAGAGTTGCCGAATTGGAGAGGTTGGTAAAAAAGGAAAAATAATGGTGATTTCCATCGCGATTCGAGGCAGAAGACCATGGCTTTAAAGGTTTTCAATACACTGACAAAGAAAAAAGAGGCGTTCATTCCGATTGAAAACAACAAGGTCAAGATGTATGTGTGTGGTGTGACTGTATATGATGATCTTCATATGGGTCATGCAAGACACATCATTGTGTTCGATATGATCGTAAGGTACCTGAGGTATCGTGGCTATCAGGTTACCCATGTAACTAATTTTACCGACGTGGATGACAAAATCATTAATCGGGCGAAGGAGCTTGGAATTTCGCCACTTCAGTTATCAAGCATGTACATCGAACGATATTTCAAGGAAATCGAGGCACTTGGTGTTAAAAGAGCCGATTTCTACCCCCGTGCGAGCGAATTTATACCGCAAATCATTGACATGATACAAAAAATCGAGAAAGCTGGTTATGCCTATAAGACAGATGATGGCAGCGTTTATTTCAGCATGGACAAAGTGAAGGAATATGGAATTCTTTCTGGTGCAAAGGCAGACGAACTTGTAGCTGGCGCACGAATTGGTATCGATGAGATGAAGCGAAACCCTGCTGATTTTGCTTTATGGAAGGGGGCAAAACCTGGCGAAATTTCGTGGCCAAGTCCGTGGGGCATGGGCAGGCCTGGTTGGCACATAGAGTGCTCAGCGATGTGTTTAAATCTGCTTGGAGAGATGATCGATATTCACGGTGGCGGCAACGATCTGATTTTCCCCCACCATGAAAATGAAATTCTGCAGTCAAGAGTCGTAACGGGAAAAATTCCAGCAAAATACTGGTTACATAATGGGATGCTTCAGGTACAAGAGGAAAAGATGTCAAAATCTCTCAAGAACTTTTTCACCGTAAGACAAGTTCTCGAAAATCATACGAAGGAGGAGATTCGCTTTTTCATTTTAAATACGCATTACAGAGGTCCCCTTTCTTATAGCGATTCAGCCCTCAAGGAGGCTGCTACAAGCTTGAAAAGATTACACAATGCGTATCTTGAAGTGAAATCAGCAGCTGGGAACTTGAAAGGGAATAACGACGCGCGAGAATTGATTTCGAGCGCTAGGGAGAATTTCATCAGGCAAATGGATGATGATTTCAATACTCGTGGCGCAATTGCTGTCCTTTTTGATTTCATAAGGGAGATCAACAAACTGCTTTCAGAGGGTTTGCTGAGTAATGAAGGAGCGCATGGTGCGATTTCTTTCCTAGAAGAAGTAGACGAGGTTCTTGGGATCTTGCCAAGAATGCCAACGGTGATGGGATCAACTGACGAATTGATCCAGATCCTTGTTGATGTTCGTCAGGAACTCAGAAAAAGAAAGATCTTTGATTTGGCCGATGAGATTAGAGAAAGATTGGCAGAAAAGGGAATTAAACTAGAGGATACGAATGAGGGAGTTAAGTGGAAGCGCATTTGAATGAACTTGCGAAGAAAAAAGCAATACTGATCACAGGTGGCGCAGTAAAGATACCCGGCGATCTCAAACTTCCGTTTCGCTTGAGCATGTCAACAGCCGGACCGGGTGCAGGAACGCCCGCATTGGTCTTGTCCTTCCAAGGGTTGAGAGTCAAGAAGGCGATATCTAGGGACGAGGGCGAAT
>JANHAK010000082.1 GCA_024464195.1 Methanomassiliicoccales archaeon
GAAGATTTCCTCGCATACATACCTGACATCGCTGAGGGAAAGAGTGGGGAACATCGGAAGAGAGAGAAGATTTTTTGAAAGAGCTTCACTAACGGGGAACATTCCCGGTGAGTAACCATAAGTTTCAACATAGATCGGCTGAAGATGGATTGGAACAGGGTAATGGATGCCGCATTCGACTCCTTTAGACTCAAGGTGTTTTGCCAACTCATCCCTCTTCTCACAACGTATCACAAAAAGATGGAAAACAGGGTGGATATTAGTGGTGCCCATCGGCGGGAGCCTGACTTGCGGCAAATCCTTAAGTTGTTTTGCGTAGTATTTTGCTATGGTTCTCCTCTTTTCATTCCATTCGTCTAAATATTTTAATTGCACGAGGCCAATCGCCGCATTTATCGTATTGAGACGGGCGGTAAAACCGAAGACGTCATGAAGATACCGAGAGATGCGACCACAATCCCGCAGTTTGGCGATCGCCTTTGCAAGGGAATCATCATTAGTTGTCACCATTCCTCCGTCTCCTCCGACGGTCATATTCTTTGAGGAGTAAAAGGAGAAGCAACCGATATCTCCAATTGAGCCCACTTTTTTTCCTTTGAAGATCGCGCCATGCGCCTGAGCGGCATCCTCCACAATCTTCAATTCTCTTACTCGTGCAATTTCATGAATATCGTCCATCTGGCACGGATATCCAAAAAGATGAACTGGGAGAATCGTTGAGGTTCTTTCAGAAATCCTCTTCGGAATCTCGACAGGATCGATATTGAAGTCTTGGTCTGAAACATCGGCGAACCTTGGGATTCCACCAGCATGAACAATCGAGTTCGCAGTCGCGATGAATGAAAGAGGTGTGGTGATGACCTCCTGATTCTTGATATTAAGTGCGAGAAGTGCAAGTGTGAGCGCGGCGGTTCCAGAGGAAACTGAAATCGCGTAGTTAGTTCCGATATACCTAGCAAATGCTTCCTCAAAGCGATAGACGCTCTCTCCAAGGACAAGTCTTTCGTTTCTCAGCGCATTGACAGCAGCTTCAATCATTTCGTCTGTAATCACTGGTCTGCTTAATGGTATCTTATTCGTCGATCTCACCACCTTTGCGATCCTCCAATTTTTTTACCACTCTCGCTGGATTTCCAACGACAAGCGTATTTGGCGGAACGTCTTTAGTAACAACAGCCCCTGCACCAACCATCGCGTTTTCACCAATTGTAATTCCGCAAATAATCACAGCACCAGCTCCTATCGATGCACCGCGTTTAACAAATGTCGGAATAACCTTCCATTCACCGATTGCCCTAGGGCGAATGTCATTTGTGAAAATAGCGTGAGGTCCGATGAAGACTTCATCCTCGATTACCACACCAGACGGAATGTAAGAAAAGGCCTCAATTTTGCATCTGTCTCCAATCCTCACGCCTCGTTGAATCTCGACAAACGCAGCGATTTTGCAGTCGCGACCGATCGTGCAGCCATAAAGGTTTACGAATTCCCTTACGATTGTTCCTTCCCCGATTGTGCAATCCTCTATTGAATAATACCTGGCCAAGAGCTTCATTTTCACCAACCAACGCAATCTGGGCATAATAATTTTTTGTCGATCTCTGCGATCAAAATTTCTTGAATTATTGGCAATGATCAAATACAACTTTTCATCAAGTCAATCAATATTTAGATTTCATCGAAATTGTGATAAGCCTCTGAATGGTTATCCAGCGATAGATGCTTGTCAGCGTTGTTCTTAATGTTATGAACGAAGAAAGGAACATATCCGATCTTCTGGACAGTCTCGTCATTCAGGAAATGCCCGTCGAAATCATCGTTGTGGACGCGAACAGTAAGGATAGGACACGGGATATCGTGAAGTTGTACGCCGAAAGATATCCTTTTATCAAGCTTTATGTAAAATGGGGGACGAGAGGAGAAAGTACGAATTACGGAATTTCGAAAGCAACTGGCGATATCATTGCGTTCACTGGAGGCGACTGTATCGTTAACCCATTCTGGGTCAAGGAACTCAGGAAAACGATTGCGGAAGGGGCAGACATCGTTGCGGGAAGAACAATTAATTTGGGACCTGAAGCATGGGAGGATTTAGAACGTGTTGAATTATATCATAAGGGATTTGATGTTTCCTTTCCCAGTTGCAATATGGCTTTTCGCAGGGAAGTTCTCGAAAAGGTCGGTGGATTTGATCCTTGGTTCATCACGGCAGAGGACATTGATCTGAATTACAGAGCTGTCGAAGCAGGATATTCGATTAGATACAACCCCAATGCGATCGTCTATCACAGAACAAAAGGCACGATATACAAGTTTTTCAGACAGGCTTTCTGGAACGGTGTTGGGAGAAAACAACTTACTTTCAAGCACGGTAGACTTTGGAGCTCTTATGATCCGATTAAGATGTTCAAACAAAAAGTCAACGCATGGTCGTTGCTACGACTCACTTGCGCACTTATGGGTTATATTGGATTCAAGTTCTTTGGCGATAAGGGTCCGTATAAAAAGAAATGAGAGGTAATCACTTTCGCGAACATTAATAACAAAAACTTATTTTTAATGAAAAAAAGAATCACCATCTGGGGGGCTCAACTGAAGGTTTCAATTATCATCCCAACAATGAACGAGGAGGAATCGATTGGCAAGGTCATCGAAGATATCCACGAGGCGATGAGAAATACAGAGTATCAATACGAAATCCTTGTCGTTGATACAAATTCACAAGATAGAACTAGAGAAATTGCTGCGGAGAAGGGAGCAATCGTAATCGATGAACCTCGAAGAGGATATGGAAGGGCCTACAAGACAGGTTTCCAGATGGCGAAAGGTGATATTCTTGTAACACTTGACGCCGACAGTTCATATCCCGCAGAAATGATTCCCCGGCTCGTTGAAATGCTTTGTCAGGAGAATGTTGAATTCATTACGACGAACCGGTTTGGCAAAATAGAAAAAAATGCGATGAGTTTCAAGCATCGAGTTGGAAACTGGATATTGACAGTCACAACAAACATTCTTTTCGGGATCCGAGTGAGGGACTCACAAAGCGGGATGTGGGTTTTCAGGAAAGACTGCTTGAGTAGAATGAATCTGATTAGCGACGGCATGCCTTTTTCTGAGGAAATCAAGATCGAGGCCTTCAAGAAAGCCCGCGCGATGGAACTACCTATCGAATACAGGAAACGAATAGGAAAGGTTAAACTCTCATCATGGAAAGATGGTTGGCAGAACCTTTCGTTTCTATTCAAAAAACGGTTCTCATTGCACTAAATCCTCTCGTCATATCTCTTCTCCGACAAATACGCCTTTGCAATCTCAATGCTTTTCTTCAGCGTTTCTCTTGCACGCATGCTGTATAAACATGCGGCTGGATGATACGTCGGTACAATTAGTGGCATTGTGTCTCCGATTACCACTTGCAAAATGCTATTCGCCTCCTCATCGAGTTTCACTTCTCGGCCGAGCAGATCGAGGCACGCAGTTCGGCCCATCGCGACAATAATCTTCTTTCCTATCAATTCCTCCAAAAGAAAGGGGAAGCAGGCACTCATTTCATCTTTCTTAGGCCTCCTATTATTTGGTGGCCTACATTTCACAACGTTGGTGATCAAAACTTCTCTCCTCGAAAGTCCGACTTCTTCCATAAGACGGTCGAGCATCTTGCCAGCTCTGCCAACGAAAGGTCTACCAATCTTGTCTTCTTTTTCGCCTGGTGCCTCCCCCAAAAAGCATACTGGCGAAGTTATATCACCATCTGGTGGAACAACCTGGGTTCGAGAAAGCGACAGGCGGCAGCGTTGGCAATTGGGGTCAAAATGCATGAGGTTTCCCCAGCAAATCATTCGAACTCAGAAGTGATATGAGTTCGATATTCATCGATTTCAGATAATCTCTCCCCCCTTCCTCTCTGTCGACGACCGCAACCACAAAATCAACAATCGCTCCGCTCTCTCTTAGCAGCGTGACTGCCTCCGCAGCCGAACGCGCGGATGTGACGACATCCTCAATAACAATAACACGATCACCCGATTCAATCGATCCTTCAATCATTTTTCCCGTACCGTGGTCCTTCTTTTCTCTTCGAATCATGAGAAAAGGGATGCCCGTTTTGAGAGAGAGCGCAACCGCGAGAGGAACCGAGCCAAGCACCACACCCGCAATCTTATCATATTTAATGTTTCGTTTTGTCAAGACTGTTAACATCCCGTCCGCGATAACTGAAAGAACAGATGGGTCTGTGGTCGCCTTTTTGATGTCGATATAATACCCGCTCTTTTTCCCCGACGCAAGGGTGAAATCGCCGTACATGAGGGCCCCGCAACTCAGCAATGCGTCTTTGAGCGCTTGCATAGAATCACCAAGGAACACTCTTCTTACCCAATTTGTATCCTATGATATTTACAATCCTGTGAAGAATCGGAACGGCAATAATCAATGTGATTAATGATAAAATATGTTCGCCGATGATGAAATGATTAATGAACCAATCTGGATAAAAGATGACCACAAGGAGAATCGATCCCACAAGAAAGTCATATTGATCGAGTACCGGCGCCTTCGCACCCCTTTCAATGCCAAGCCGTCGTTTAATGAATGACCCTCCCATATCGCCGAGCAGAGAGCCAAACGAGAGCACAAAAATGATTCCGAACCCTCTTGAACAAGATTCAAACCCCCAGAGATTTTGGGGATCAAAACGGAACGCAATCATCAACATGATGAGACCTAAAGACACGCCGGCTGAGACGCCACCAATGAGGCCTAACCACGTTTTACCATCGCCGAGAATTCTTTTTCCACGAAAACTCCTGCCGAAATCGATCGGCGGCCCGCCACCAAAGATCACGGCCGCGGGGTTGGGAATCAAAGAAGGGAGCATCAGCCAGAGGCCGCTTAGAGCGACATACAACAAATCCATCGGCCCGCTTATTCTGAACTCTTCGTATCAACTTTTCGCATCTTCGTCTTTTCACTTGAGACCTTTCGCTCCTTCTCTCTTTCCTCAAAGAAACGAAGCACATCGCCGAGGGCATCTTGTGTCAGCTCAAGTTCTATGCGATCGGAGAACTGCTTTGCTCTTCGATCGAGAATAATGGCAACGCCAATATCCGTGTCCGTTCTGATTAATCTCCCGATGGCCTGAAGCATCCGGCGGTATGCAGGCGCCCTTACCGTGTATTCCCACCCCCGACCAAATTTCATTTCATAATAATGGAGAAGGGCCCTTTGTTTAGCTGTTGGCTTAGGATAAGGAATGCCGACGATAAACGCGAGTTCAAGTTCCCGATCCGGAAAATCGAGACCTTCGCTCACCCTTCCGCCTACGACCGCGAAGAGTACGGCTCCTTGCTCTGCGCCTTCCTTGAACCGCGTTACTGTTTCCATTAAGTCGTTTTGACTCATACCACGATCCTCGATGTGAACCTTCCGTTTGATTCGATAGAGAATTCCGTCTGAGAGAAACCGCTGCAAAAGATTGAAAGAGGGGAAGAAGACAACGGTATTTCGTTTTACCCCGTTGCAAATGTTGACGATGTAATCCTCAATCTTCTCCACGATCTCCTCGTCCTGCGCCAAATCCTCGTATTTTGTTGTCACATCATCAACAAAAAAGATCCTACGGTTTCTTCTGGGAAATGGTGATGGAAATGACTTCATAGGTGAGCTCGAGGGGAGACCAAGTGAATCCCTGTATTCAACCAGAGGAGAGAGCGTGCCAGACATGTGTATAGAAGCGGCGCATTCGAGAAGGGGGGCAGCCGCGATCGATGGGTCGAGACAATAGCTCTCGAATGATGGGTTGTCGCCACCGAGGATGAGCTTCACATAGTAACGCTCCTCAATGTTCATCCAGAAATTGAGAAAAGCACCGAGCGAAAATATATAGGATCTTGGTAATCTTCCCGCCTCTTTCTTTCTTTCCCTGATGATCTCCCCTTGTACCATCAACTCTCTTGTTGCCAATTCTAGCATTCTCGATGTAAGAGTGAAGGCGTGCATCAGACGCTCCTCAAGGAAATTCATCGGCACCAATCCATCCTCATCGAGAAGATATTCTTCGACCGCTGAATCGAGGGCTTCGTCCATCGCTGATACAATGTCAAGGATGCTGACTCCGTCGAGAACCTCGAGGTCTCCAAACTCATTTACCTCCTTTTCCACATGACGTAACGCCTTCCT
>JANHAK010000083.1 GCA_024464195.1 Methanomassiliicoccales archaeon
CTCTTTGCTTTTCATGTCTCTACATCGAGGAAAGACCCGAATTAGGCGTCAATGACGAGCTCATTTATTGCATCAAAAAGGATAAAATTTTAAGACCAAAATCCGAATGCGAATTTTACGTGAAATCGACGGATGAAACGCGGAACGCGCTACATAGTCAGATATATGGTGTCCTCTTTGAAGACGAGTTCGAAGATGAATAATTGAGGATTCAATCGGAAAATTCGAGCAAAGTCATCTTTGATTCTTGTTGAGCCTGCTTAATCTCGAATGGGATCCATTGTGTTGAGGTTGCATATCCCCTCATATGCCTGATTCTCAGTCTTCGATTGAGATTCTCATCGAACTTTAGTTCGATCACACCATCGGCCATTGCCATGAGATGGTTGATCGTCCTATCTTCGTGCACACCATCATGCACGGTGAATATAGCCATGCCGAGCTCGGATCGAATCCTGGAGGAGGATATCTGAAAGAACTTCAAAACGACATTGGTTTGGTTGTAAAGAAATAGAGTTGAAAGAGAGTGCAGGAAAATCCTGATTGGCCGGCCGTACCCATTCGCTATCGCTGTCAGATTGAACATGATCCCTTCGATGTCCGAGACCTTCCGCACGTAGTCTTCCGTGATTGATGAACGATCATCATACGATCCTAGGAGACTCGAATGGTAATCAATAATGAAGATTTTCTTCCCCAGTAACTCATCAACAGGAACACCAAAAGCTTTCAAGAGAGAGACGACATCGCCAGGGAGAACATCGATTGTAACGAAAACAACAATATCACCTCTTTCAAGGTAGCTCTGAGCAAGTCCGACATTGAACTCAAGAAGACCGATTCCCGGGCTTCCGATCATGAGAATCGATGATCTTTCTGGGAGTGCAATTCTTAACATAACCACCTCACTCATAGAATGGGGACTAATGAAATATGACCACCAACTTTTTTCTCAGCAAATGTAAATGCGTTGCACTCGGTGAACGGCTTTTCCCCATAGAGTATGACCGTTCCACCCACTCTGTCAATCTTAAGATGAATTGTCGCGAGATCGGCAATCCGCTGCGTCGAGTCGGCGGAAGGGGGCGCGAGACCAACGAATATTCCTTTATTCCGCCGGATTGAGGCGAGGTAATCCGCGAGCTGATCCATCACTTGGATTCCATAGATGGATTCCATCGTATCGAATCCCATTAATGTTAGGTATGGCTGGTGTGAATCTTGCAATGCAAATGCCAGATTCTGCCAGTTAAAGTCATCGTAAGCTGTTGAGCCTTCAATGGGTAAGACATATTTCGCTGCAGTTCCGATCTGAATTGCCTTCTCTGGGATTCTGACATTCCTCTCGAAATCGCCTTCGCTAACGATACCAACCATGCGATTCCTTAGATTCTCAGCGCTCGCCTTTCTCATCGGAACCCAAATGACGCCTCTCCCCTGCGCGACAAAGTTTGCAACCATCGAGTTTTCAATCGCGGTGCTAACGCTTGTCGGAATTGCATGCCCAAGTTCCAAAAGAACGATCGAACCTTTTTCCAATCCTCCTCCCAAGATATGATCAATATCTTCGATGCCGCAAGACACCCGCTCTCCAGTGTCCGGAATCGGCGACCAGCCTTTCCACAGAGAGATATCTACGTCGGAGGTCCTACCGAAACTCTGAATCCTCCCGCCCCTAAGGGTGAAAATATATCGCATCTGCTGGATCTCACATCCCCTGAGTTTCATTATTTCGATTTCTCTTAACCTTCTCCTTTGGTATTCCAAAGACTTAAGCAGAACAACACCATCACCAAGATAATCGAGCTGTGGATCAGCGCTTTCCAGAACGAATAAAACATTCGCACCGTAACCCTCGACTAAATCACTCTGAATTGTCAATATGATTTTTGCGCACGTTTCGCCGTACTTCTCAGCCAGTGCATCGATACTGTCAATCACGATCAGTTGTTTTGATTTCTCATTAGTCTCAACGATCTTGTAGATTGTCTCAAGCTCCCTCAAATCCCGGCCAATCTCCAACGAGATCTTAGCTTCCTTTCCTACAAGACTCTTAATTCCTTTCAGCTCAGTCAGTCCCAATTGTTTTTCCTTCTGATCTTTTGCCTCTAGCGTTCTATTTGATGAGATCGTAAATCGCGAGGTTTCTCCCCTTTGAAACTTTTCCTTAAGCCAGGGAAATTGCGAAAAGAGGGAATGATCGGAAACGCGGGTCGAAAGGTAATAACTTCTTTCGATAGCGCTCAGCTCCTCTATTATCTGCAGAGCAAAGGTTGTTTTACCCGTACCAGCGCCCCCTCGGAGAATTAATGAATGACCGCCTTCTTTCATGAAGAAGGCAATTATTTCAGGCGGAAGTCTTGCTCTTGAATTCTCGGTTGTTCCTAATCCCGAAAGATTCTCGGCGGAATGCACCATCACTAATTGATTCGGAAAAGAACGCATAAATCTTTTCGATTCATTCTCGCAAATGATATTATCGTATTTTCAATATTGCCTTCTACACAAAAAGTATTAAGATAGAAAACTGAAATGCAATCAGAGGAGGACACAGGCTTGAAAGCAGTCATTCTGGCAGCCGGGGAAGGGATGAGACTTCGCCCTTTCACTTATTCACGCCCTAAGCCTATGCTGCCAATTGGTAATAGGCCGATTCTCGAGTACATTGTCGATGCCCTTGTATCAAACGACATTAAGGATATCATTATGGTTGTTGGATACAAGAAAGAAAAGATCATGTCTTATTTTCAGGATGGAGCGAGGTTTGACGCGAGAATTTCATATGCTTTTCAGGAAAAGCAAATAGGGACCGCACACGCCCTCATTGCAGCAAAACACTTTTTGGATGATAATTTTGTTGTCCTTGCAGGGGATAATCTTATCGATTCAAGGATCGTGTCTGACCTTTTACACAATGGCAGAATACCCTCTATCCTCGTGACTGAAAGTGATATTCCCTCGAAATATGGTGTTGTTCAATTGGAAGGTAATAAGATCACATCCATTGTCGAGAAACCTGAAGTCATGGTCGGTAATATCATCAGCACTGGAGTATATCTTTTCAATCATGAGATTCTTAACGCAATCGAAATAGAAATGTGTGCTGGCGCTCTTGGCATCACAAACGCGATACAGAAAATGCTTGGAAAACAGGACATCTATGCGGTAAAAACTGATGGGAAATGGATCGACGTCGTATACCCGTGGGATATCATCAAAGTCAATGCTATGGCGCTTTCGTCTGAGGGGCAAACAATTTCAGGTGTTGTTGAAGATAATGTGATGATCAAAGGCCCTGTCGTAATTGGAGCGGGGACAAGAATCAGATCGGGCACATACATCAATGGACCTGTTCTCATTGGGGAAGGCTGTGAAATCGGGCCACATGTGAGTATTTTTCCAACGACGAGCATCGGTAACAACGTGCGTATCGACCCATATACTTACGTCTCTAACTCAGTCATTATGAATAATGTATGCATTGGATCACATTCGCATCTTTCACACACCGTCATTGATGAGGGAGTCATGATTGCATCAAGTCTGAGCTGTGTCTGCGGTCAGGCATTTGCGAAAATAGATGATGATTTTTTCAAATTGGACAATATTGGGGCAATGATCGGAGAGGACACGATCATCGGTTCGCACGTTGCGATCGCCCCTGGAACGATTGTCGGTGCTGGCTGTCGGATTTCTGACGGTGTAAGACTTTCTGGGAATCTAGAAAACAAGTGTGTCGTGGTTTGAATGTGCGGCATCGTCGGATATACAGGCCCAAGAGAGGCTATCGAAATATTGCTCGATGCGCTGAAAAGACTCGAATACAGAGGATATGATTCCGCTGGATTGGCGGTCTTGGAAAATGATATCCAGATTGCAAAGGACAGGGGAGAGATCTCACAGTTAGAAAAGAGTGTCCCGAAGCTTCGTGGGACGGTTGGGATTGGCCACACAAGATGGGCAACGTGCGGCAAACCATCGAAAGAGAACGCACATCCTTTCCTCGATTGCTCTGGTAATTTCGCACTTGTGCACAACGGCATTATCGAAAATCACCGTGAATTGAGACGGGAGCTCGAAGCTGAAGGGCATCTTTTCACGTCGGAGACTGATACAGAAGTTCTCGTTCACTTGATAGAAAAATATTATGATGGAAACATAGAGAAAGCGGTGAGAGAATCGCTGAAAAGAGTCAAAGGAACTTATGCCATTGCGGTCATTGAAAAAGGATCACGAGAGATCATTGCGGCAAGAAAAGAAAATCCATTGGTCGTGGGTCTCGGTGTTGGTGAGAATTTTGTTGCTTCTGACGTGACCGCACTCTTGAATTACACCAATAAGGTGATTTACGTAATGGATGGGGAATACGCTGTCATTTCGCCAATCGGCGTAAGACTATACGATAGCTCGGGCAATGTGATTTCTAGAACGCCTAGTCTCGTCACTTGGACTATCGAAGATGCCCAGCGTGGCGGATTTGAACACTATATGCTCAAAGAAATTTTTGAGCAACCAGCATCGATTCATAATTCTCTTCTCGGAACGCTTGATGGTATCGAAGAAGGAGAATTACTTCAAAACGTAAATTTTGATTCAGTGAAGATCATCGGTTGCGGTTCATCGTATCATGCTGCGATGGTTGGAAAGTATATTATCGAGTCCCTCGCCCACATTCCCGTTACGCTGGAACTTTCATCGGAGTACAGATATTCGCATGGTACGCGAGAAAGCCCACTAGTCATTCTCATTAGTCAGAGCGGTGAAACGGCTGACACGCTCGCTGCAGCCAGAGAAGCAAGAAAAAGGGGATG
Source organism: Methanomassiliicoccales archaeon (assembly GCA_024464195.1). GTDB lineage: Archaea > Thermoplasmatota > Thermoplasmata > Methanomassiliicoccales > JACIVX01 > JACIVX01. The sequence goes on from JANHAK010000083.1 coordinate 4,812, forward strand.
TCGTACTCTTGCGATCACAAATGTCGTTGGCAGTACTATTACACGAGAAGTTGACGAAGTCTTTTACACAAAAGCCGGTCCTGAAATTGGAGTGGCAGCGACGAAGTCCTATATTACACAACTCATTGCTCTCTATCTCGTAGGCATGAGAATTGGATATGTTCAAAGGACACTTTCGCATGAATTACTGAGGTCGATGAAAGATCAATTGAGAATAATGCCTCGACAGGTCAACGCCGTTCTCGATAACAAGGAGATCGTGGAGGAAGCATCGGATCTCCTTGTAAATGCAAGGAATGTATTCTTTATCGGTCGCAATATCAACTATCCCACGATGCTTGAGGGGGCGCTCAAGCTTAAGGAAATCTCGTACATACACGCAGAAGGATATGCGGCTGGAGAACTCAAACACGGCCCTCTCGCCCTACTAGACGAAAATACACCCGTTGTCGCATCATGCATTCGAGATCATACTTATGAAAAGATGATGTCGAATATTTCTGAGGTCGCTGCAAGGGATAGCCCGGTTCTTGCGATCGGATACGAAGGCGATCGTGACTTGATGGCAATCGTTGATCGTTTTATAGGAATTCCGAAAGTCAATCCCCTGTTTTCGCCAGTTCCATTGACAGTTGTTCTGCAACTCTTGGCGTATTATACGGCAAGAAAGAGAGGGTGTCCGATAGACAAACCCAGAAACCTCGCGAAGAGCGTGACAGTGGAGTGATCAGGCCAATCTTTCAGGACAAATCGTTCGTCTTGAACATGAGGCGCACTTGCCCACCCTGTGATGGTTTCGATGAACGACGCCAGTTCTTAATAGATTTCGCATTTCTTCGATTTTTGCAAGAATTAATTTTTTAAGTTCTTCATCGTAATCAATTTCATACTCGACGTCGTCGTATTTTAGAATGCCATGAGATACTTTCGCCCCGTTTTCTTCGAGAAGCAGACAATAAGCCCCCACTCTTAGTATATGAGAAAAAAGCGGACCTTGCGGCTTTCGTCCAGTTTTGACCTCAACAGGAACTGCCTCACCATCGATCTCAATCACATAATCTGGTTTCCCGGTGAGACCATATTTTTCAGATTTGAATAATTTCGAACCCTTGCCGCCAATGTAAATAATTTTACCTCTGATTAGCTGCTCCTTTCTTTTCCTCGAGGCGATGTGACTTGCCCTCAAAGAAAGGTAAAGGGCAATATTGGCGGCGATCAACCAAAGAAGCGCCAAGAATTCATATATCAACGCAATACGAGGTTCAATTCCGAGTATTGTAACGGCATTGAGTGCTATAATCATCGCAATGACTGCGG
>JANHAK010000084.1 GCA_024464195.1 Methanomassiliicoccales archaeon
CTTCCTTCGAGACGGCACAATCGAGATGAATTCTGCATTTAGGGCACATGGTAAGAAGGCGACGAGCACCTGTTCTCTTGGCCTCAGCAATCCTATCAAGTTGCATTTGTTTTGCCGGCTTCCCACAAGTGATCCAGGCGGAAACGCCGCAGCACTGCGCTTTGTCCCTCGTATTTGCCATTTCTTTTACCTCAACGCCCACTTCTCTAAGAATGTCTCTCGGTTCATCGTACACTCCCAGGTGTCGACCAAGACGGCAGGGATCGTGATAAGTGACCGAGTCCCCTTCCTCGGTCACCGGTTTAAGTTCAAGTTTCCCTTCGTCGATAAGGTCTGCGAGAAACTCCGTGAGATGCATCATTTCGAAATCCTGATCGCCCAAAATGTCCTGGTAATCGATATTGAAGGTTCGATAACATTCTGGACATGAGAAAATGACTTTTTTCGCGCCGATGTTTTTGATCATTTCGATGTTTCTCTCCATTAACTTCTCGAAATTCTCGTTATCGCCTGCCCAGTTGAGGTCATGCCCACAACACACCTCGTCGTTACTGACAACTGGTACGATCCCTGCGTAGTTGAGAATTTTGATCGCCGAGATCGCCGTCCCAGTTAAATTGAGATTTCGATCGTAGAAGACAGCATCAAGATGCGGTGCGCACCCAACGAAATATAGAATGTCGCCCTTCTCGGCGATTCTGACATCTTTAGGTATCCATTCCAGCCTGTTCTGTTTTTCTGTCTGCGCCATCACGCGCATCATGCTCTGTAACAAGCCACCCTGAGAGCATTCTGGCTCGTTACCAAGCCTGATCGCCTCAGAACGCATTCCCTGGATAAAGCCGGAATAATCGACTTTGTAGGGGCACATCGAGTTACACATTTCACACGTGATACATGACCAGATGTCTCTGTCTTTGCTCAAACTGTCTGACACGCCCTCGAGCGCCCTCAGAACGATGACGCGGGGGGCGAAATTTGGATCGAAGCGCGCGACGGGACACACTGACGTACACTTTCCGCATTCGACACAGTCATGAGCGCCAGTATCAGCGATTAGATCATCAATTGCTTTTTTATCAAATTCCATTGCCTCTTTTCTTTCGACCTTGGGAATTGGGTTGGGACCAATCGTCTTCAAGTCATTGTACATGCCGTTGATCAAATTGAGGAACTTGTACTTCTCAGAGGCAGAGAGCCATTCGCATCGTAACCTCTCCTCTCCCAGACCAGTATACCTGAGGAGTTTTCTCACGGCTTCGATGCGCTTCTGCGCATGCTTGTTTCCATCAGTGTAATGGCAATCGTCAATTCTACATCCGACAACCGCAACACCATCTGCGCCACATTCAAAAGCTTTCATCATGAAGGCTGGCTCGACACGTCCTGTACACATGACTCTGATAATTTTGACACCTGAAGGATAACTCAGATGGTGCACACCCGTGAGAGTTGCGGCAGGATAACCACACCAACTGCAGGCGAAGACGAGTATTGTTGGCTCAAAATCTTCGCTCATTCCTCCACCTCCTGGACAAGCGAGGAAATAATTGATTCGATTTGTTCTCGCTCGTAATGGCTTATGGTCATCGCTTTATTGCAGCAAGCGGCTGCGCATGCCCCGCACCCCTCGCAAAGATATTCATCGACAACTGCGACGCGCCTCCCATCCTTGGGAACAAGAGAAATCGCCTTGAATACGCATGCCTCAGCACACCGCCCGCATCCGCGACACCGATCCTCGTTGACTTTCGCTGTGATCCTTTCGATATTAATTTTTCCCGCGTCAAGCAATGCGATAATTTCTTGCGCAACGGATTTTGCATCATCGATCGAATACCTGATTCCTTTTGGACCCTGTGCACAGCCGGCGATATAAACTCCGCGACGTATGTGTGCTGGCAGCATCGGATTGACATCCTTCATAAAGTTGTCGATATCCGTCTGTATGTGAAGCATCTTAGCGATTCTGTCAGCGCCCTCGCTCGGCTCCTGCCCTACTGCGAGAACAACGAGGTCACTCTCGATGTTTAGTATGATACCGGCATCAGTGTCTTCCGCTCTAATAATAAGTTTTCCATTTTCGGGAATGATTTCAGCAACTTTTCCGCGAATAAATCTGACGCCGATCTCCCTTGCGTCCATATAGAATTCCTCGAATCCTCTGTAGGGTCCTCTGAGATCGATATAATGAATATAAACTTCTGTTTCTGGATGCAACTTCTTGACCTCTTTCGCAATTCCAATTGTGTATGTACAGCAGACGAGGGAGCAATGAAGATTGCCTTTCGATTTATCTCTCGAACCGACACACAATACAAAGTTGATGACCTTCGGGATTTTTCCGTCTGAAGGTCTTCTCACCCCTGTGATGTCAGCATGTCGCATAATGTCAATGAATTCCATTGAGGTCATGATGTCCTTGCTCATCCCATAGGAATATGATGGGATCCTATAGGGATCGAAGGTTTTCGATCCTGTTGCAACGACGATAGCGCCGACATCGAATTCCTTTTCATTACCATTCTGAACGACCTTGACGTGCCTGTTTCCGAATCCTCCAGTAATCTCTTTCACCTCGGTGTTCAGCATGACCTCGATAAAGGGGTTTCTTTCAATATCCTCGATCTTGGGTGTAAAGATACACTCTTTACAATACTGCATACAACAGATTCCGCAGTTGTGCGTCGGGAAAGTTGTAGCGAGTTTGTAGGCCCTCCCCCCGAGTTCCTTTTCCCTCTCAACAAGATAGACTTTGTGACCCGCTTTCGCAATTTCGAGTGCTGCGGCCATGCCAGCGACACCTCCACCGATAACAAGGACGGAATCTTTGATCGGAATCGTGATGTCTTCGAGTGGTTTGAGTCGCCTGACACGCTCGAGGCCGCCAAGCATCAAAGACTTTGCCTTTTTTGTTGCCTCTCCTTTATCGGGGTGAACCCATGCGCATTGTTCTCTGAGGTTGATCATTTCGAAAAGATATTTGTTCATCCCCGCTGAAGCGAGTGCATTTCTGATCGTTTCCCCCTGAATGTTCGGGATCGCACCGCCGATGAGAATTCTGTCAAATTTCTTGCTCAGGTACTTGTTGATGAGAAAATCGATCCCTTCTTTTGAAGAGAGTTCATCGAAAATGTCTACATCGATGACGTCCTCAAATCTACGCAAGAAGGCCGCAACCTCTTCAAGGTCGATACGATCACTGATCTCTCCGTTTTCCCTACACAGGTAAATGCCAATCTTACTCTTCTTATTCTCCTCCATGACGACCAACCCAGATCCTTAAAGAGATCAAGTTCTTGGAATTTTTATATGATTGTTAAGACCTGAAGCGAATGAACCTTATTTTATCGTTTTCATCGATTTCTTCGGTGCGGCCGAAAAATTTCCGACAATTATTTGATTCTCCTTGTCTAGGCACGCCGATAACTCAAATTTATTCATTCGATTGGGATTGAAGCATCTTGAGGGAATCAAAATTCGTATTTCGAGAGAGACATCTTTAGGAGATTCATTTATCTGTGCATTTATCTCATGCTTGCGAATTGAAGAAAAATTGATCCAGGACCTAATTGAGATTTCCATAAATGTTATTAGTTTCATAAGATGCTCGAAATGCTTATTACCAGGACGCTCAGATGTTTAATCTGAGCATCGATAAATATGAGTTTTGCAAATGAAAAGACGTTCGAGAATGCGGTTAAAGAGAAAAAGCTGGAGGAGGTTCACTCAGCGTATGAGGGTGCGCTTGACTCTGTACCGTTTGGTGTATCGTTTCCAAACATCATCGGCGAATTAGAGTTGGAAACTCGGTCAGAGTTTGAGGACAGGAGTCCGATCGATCATTCGATCTTGCTCGGTCGCTTTCCCCGTTCGACCTCGCATGAGGTCAACGAAGCTATCAGGGCTGCCAGGGATGCCTTCGAGGAGTGGTCATTGACCGACTGGAGTCAACGTGTTTCAATCTTCAAGAAAATCGCCAATGTTATGAGAAATGAGAAGTTTCTACTTGCTGCAGCGGTAACACTCGACAATGGAAAGAACAGATATGAAGCAATAGCTGATGTCGACGAAGCGATCGATTTTATCGAATTCTACTGCGACCAAATGGCTCTTCATGAGGGCTTCATCGTTGAGACACCGATCGCTTATGAGGGCGAAAAATCGATAAGCGTTATGCGCCCGTATGGGATCTGGGCCATCATCTGTCCATTTAATTTCCCTGTCGCTATCACGACGGGTATGGCTACGGCCGCAATGATCACGGGAAATACCGTCATCATTAAGCCCTCATCATTGGCGCCACTTCCCGTTTATATGATCTGTCAGATCATGCGATTTGCTGGCTTACCTCCTGGTGTGCTTAATTTCGTTGCCGGCCCAGGCGCGGAAGTTGGAGACGCATTGATTCACCATCCCGAGATAAATGGAATTGCTTTCACAGGATCAAAAGAAATCGGATACAGCATTATTCGGTCGTCAATCAATCGTTGGCCACGGCCTGTAATTGCCGAGATGGGTGGTAAGAATGCGATCATCGTCTCTTCAAAGGCGGATCTTGACGATGCTGTTGATGGTGTTGTGGCATCGGCTTTTGGGTATGGTGGGCAAAAGTGCAGCGCTTGTTCGCGCGTCATCGTGTTCGAGGATGTTGTCGATGTGTTCATAAGGAAATTGATTGGGAAGACGCAAACGCTTAAGATCGGAGATCCAAGAGAGCGCGATGCCTTTCTAGGGCCTGTGATTAGTGAAAAGGCGGCCGATGACTTCGTCAAATTCGCAAATCTCGCGAGAACCGATGGGAAAATCCTCACTGGTGGTTTGAGAATTACTGGTGGTATTTTTGACAGAGGTTACTATGTCGAGCCAACAGTTGTAGCGGACCTTCCCAGTGATCATTTCCTCATTAAGAATGAACTCTTCCTCCCGTTTCTGTGCGTACAGCGGGCCCCCGATCTTGAAGAAGCAATCAAGAGAGCAAATGATGTTGAGTATGGTCTTACCGGGGGGATCTTTACAACCGATGAAAAGGAAATTGAGCATTACTTCGATCACATCGAAGCGGGTGTAGTTTATGCAAACAGACGGCGGGGTGGCTCGACAGGTGCGATGGTTGGCGCCCAACCTTTTGGCGGGTGGAAGGCGAGTGGGTCAACAGGAAAAGGCGCTGGCGGTTCCTATTATCTCATGCAATTTATGAAGGAGCAGAGTAGGACGCGCTGTCAAAAAACGTGATAATTCAGTACTTTTTTAAAAATCACTATTTGACAGGTTTTCACATTTATACAGGATTACCCATACCCTTACGATTACCGTGAAGATCTTCGTTCTGGTATATATTGCTGGCGTGTTGTTCTTGATAAACAATAGTTAGACGAATTATTTGATCTTTCTTTTGCAATTAACAATTAATGAGAGTTTTTTTCATTTCCTAACTCAGGACCGAGCAAAGGGAATAAGTACGGGACCATCACGCTAAGATATTTTTCGTTTTCTACTTTTATTTTTAACTTTAATCTTAAATATTTGAAAAACCAATAATCGCTTGATGAAAAATGCCTGTATCATTGAGATATCATATATCGATCCAGAATCATATGTTAGTCTTGCCAATCATGATTTAAGAAAGGAAATCCTCAAAACTCTTTATCGGAGGGCGTTGAATTCTCCTATTTCAAAGCAAGAGCTTGCCGAGTCGATCGGCGTCAACTATCATCAACTCGTATATCAGTTGAACAATCATTTGAAGGAATTTTGGACGGTCGGCTCAGAGAAAAAGGTAAGGGGAACGAGAATGGAGTTGATCGAGCCATTGCATCGAAATGCGATCTTCATCACCCTTGGGAAAGAAAATACCATTTACCTTGTCGATCCGCTGGCAGGGCTTTTCGGATCGCTAGCAAGAGTGGGGACGCGATGCGACTTTTGCACGGAAGAAGAGGCAAAAAAGTGTCTTGAATTTATTAAAAATTGTTCTTGTGCATCGACGATCAACAAAATCGAAACGGAGATTTTGATCAGGAACAAGAGAAAGCAGCCATTCAGACCTATCGATCACGCGATCGTTTGCGCACTCCGAGGTATCTCAAGGGGCGAAAAATGCGTGATCACAATTCC
>JANHAK010000085.1 GCA_024464195.1 Methanomassiliicoccales archaeon
TCCCGAGTCTTATATTCGTTAGTTTCTCCTGAACATAATGCGATGCAGCGCCTGTCGATGTCGCGATGACGCCGATAAGACTTGCGCCGATTGCCACTTGGATCTGATAACCAAAGACAAGCGTGAGTGCTGGAATGATAATGATGCCTCCGCCTAAACCTAGGAGAGAGCCAAGAAGCCCTGCGATAAGTGCGAAAACGATCAGTCCGATGAAGACGATCAATTCCATCGATAACCGCCTGATGGTCTTTTGGACATATCAGTATATGATAAATAACTGTTGCCCAGCCGCTTATAGAAAAGAATGGAAAGGATCAGCTTTGTATGTTCCCGGACGCTGCACACATATAATCGTATGTTGCTTCATCTCAACGCAATGTCGCTCCTCCTCGTTCGTTATGCCGAGGTCGGTCTCAAGAGTGAGTCAGTCCGAAACCAGTTTGAGCGAATTCTCGTCAACAACATTCTCGACTCCTTCGCCAAGGAAGGAATTGAGTGTCTCATCGAACGAGAGAGAGGAAGGATTTTCATTGAAACGCATGATGTCAATCGTGCGATCAAGCGATTGAGGAGGATTTTCGGAATCGCATCAATTAGTTCTGTTAGAAGTTGTAGCAGTAGACTCGAAGAAATGCGATCGTTTGCTGTCGAATATTCAGCGCCTCTATTTATGCGGGGAAGCACTTTTGCACTGCGCGTGAGACGTACTGGGAATCATAATTTTAGTAGTATGGATGTTGCCAGGGATCTTGGGAGCGCCATTCTCGAGGCGAACAAAGAAAAGGAGATCAGCGTTGACCTCACGTCGCCCGACATCGAAATATTTGTGGAAATTCGTGGAAGCAAAGCCTACTTTTTCACAGAACATATTCCAGGTCCTGGAGGTCTTCCATTAGGTTCTCAGGGAAAGGTTCTCGCCATTGTTAATCGAGATAGGGATGTCGTGGCCGCGTGGCTCATGATGAAGAGAGGCTGTCGTGTGATTATTCTCTCTGATTCGAGAGATCTAGTAAAAATTCTTGAGGCTTGGACACCACATCTTATAGTCGAACATTCCGCTCAGATTGAGCAATGCATCAGAAAGTATAGGGCATTAGCTGTTGTTTTTGGACATAGGAGCGATGAAATGGAAGAAATAAGAAAAATCAAAATCTCAGTGCCTGCCTTTTTCCCGCTGATCGGTTTTGACGATAAAGAAGTTGAAAGGAAGTTGAGGGATATCAGCGCTTGATTTTACTTACCCTGTCTGTTATGAGCGCCGATCGATGGCCTGACTTTCTCCGCACCTCGACCCTTGTGTCTGAGCCCTCTTCCTTTCTTGCCAGCTGATGTGAGTCCGCGATACGCTCTTCCCTTATTCACAGGATCACATATCCAGTTGATTTTTGGATCGCTTCTTATCACTGGATGATGCGGATCGACCATGATAATTTCGAACCATTCGTGCTTACCGTCACTCCCTACCCAGTATGAGTTGAGAACCTCCAAGTTGGGATACTTCTTCGCCGCTCTCTCCTCAGCAATTCTCTGTAAGCTTTTGCCAGCTGTAATCTTTACGATTCCGCGACGCTTCGCCCTTCTTCCTTTCCTAATTTTTCTCTTTTGAAGAGCGCCTTTTCTCACTCTGCCTCTGACAAGCACATAGCCCTGTTTCGCCTTGTAACCGAGTTTCCTTGCCCTATCCAATCTTGTTGGATAATCAATCCGACAGAAATTCTCTTCTCGTCTCCACTGAATTAACCTTTCGAATTGCAGCTGTTTGACGTATGACTCATCTGGATCGTTCCATGCTTCGGCGATGTAATGGTAAATACTCTTACCAGAAACGAGCTTAGGCGATTCAGCCTCTTCACCAAGAGATTCTTTTTCTTCGAGATTTTCATGATTCTTTGCCATGTCGTCACCAGCCGTCTCGTGCGGCGTTTACGGATTCACCCCGAAGGGCACATCTCCAGCGCGATTGCATCGCGCGACTTGATGGCGCAGAAGTGATGTCGATATATAAATCTTTGTCTGAAATGCGCATTGATCGTGGTAAAAAAAATTGCCAGCATCGTTACATGAAGTCCTCTAGACTGAGCTTTCTTTGGGTCTTCTTTGGTTGCTGCTTCTCTCTTTCTTCGCGCCGCGTTTTTTCAAATGATTCGTCAAACAGTGTGAATTGCTGGGACCCCATCATCAAACTTCGCTCATCCCATCCAAATACTTCGGTTGCGCGCGCAACGGTTTGAGCAAGTCTCTCAGCATAATAACGCCAGTCGGGCGTCCCAGAGAATCTCTTGCCACTGATGTATGGTTCGACTTCTTGAGGTGTCTTTCGGGAATCGGTGACGATCCAGGAGACCTTCATGCCGGGAACGAATTCATATCCGAGAGCCATGAGCTTCTTAGCCGTCTGAACTGTGGCTTGGCTATCTGGATCCTTGTACTGGTTAAAGGGTTTGCACGATCTCGAAATGACAAGCTTTTCAATCGGAACCTTTCCCGCCAACGTGTCTGCGACTGCTTGTCTCGCGACTTTTACAGCCTCTTCAGTCTTTCCATCGAGAATTTGCTCAAAAACGCGCATGAGAACCTCACTTTGAAGGTCGAATGAATCGGTTCTCCTCACCTCATAACCTCTGATTAGTATTTCTTCATTTGGCCAGATCACTCTACCGACGTACCTCTTTTTCTTTCCGTGTGTGAAAAGCGGCTCGATGATTTTCTCAAATTCAAGCAACCGTCCCTCGTTCGAAAATCTCGTAGCAATTTCCTGCCCAAATTTGATCGTTTCCTCGAGAGTCTGATATGGAGATTGGACAAAAATCGAGTCTGTGTCGGAGTAAATGACTTTATGTCCCTCCTTTTCAAGCTCCGCAATAATGCCCTTGATTGTTTCGCGTGCGAAGGCTGTAATCGAGCCACCAATCTTTCGATCGGTGAATCTATAAAAGGAGGAGGCGAAGACGCCGTAGAATGCATTCATAAGAACCTTGATCGCAGCTTGTAATCCGTCGTAATATCGGTATTCTTCGGGGCTCTTCGCTTCCTTCATTCTTTTTTTGATTTCATCGCGATCTTTCATCAATCTCGTTAGGATCTGGGGGAGCAATCCTTCTTTTTGTTCCTTACTGAGAAATCGAACACCTGTTGGGCTGATGATATCACCGTTTTCATTCAGAGTCGTGAAGCATATGTTTTTTGAAATAATGAGCGAAGGATACATGGATTTGAAGTCCAGTAAACATACCCAGTGATATATTCCTGGTTCAATTGTATGAACATATCCTCCTTCAATCGTCTCCTCTTCTTCAGAGCTCCCAGTCAACGGAACGCCGACAGGAGGTCGCTGACGATCAGCGGCCCTGATGAGAATTGAGTCGATCAGCTGAGACGCGCCAGAATTGAGAACATCATCAACTGGCAGGCGTGAGACAGTAGCGAGATCCATGCTTTTCCTCAAGATATCGACGGCTTCGAGAATGCGTAGCGAGAGTTCGGCATCTTTCAGACAATACTTGAGGACTTTATCTTTATTGGATATCCATTCCTCGTCGATTTTTCTCGGATCGACGTCGATCTTCTCTTCTCCCAGTAATAGTTTTGCGACATGATTGAGCGTTTCTTGCTTCGGTTTGAGTTGTATTTTTGTTGCCCACCACGCATCTGCGACCAATCTCCCAGTGAGTCGCCAAAACCGGTTCATAATCGGCTTTGGCTCACTGAGGTCCCTTCCCCATTGTAATCCTTGAATACCAACTGCCTTTGCTCTTTCGATGATAATTGGAATATCGTATCCGTCGATGTTGTATCCAGTCACCACATCTGGATCCTCACTTTGTATCACTTTTGAAAAAGATTCGATAATTTCTCTCTCCTCACCAATCAATGGACGCCCTTGACGAATTTTTCCATTTTCCTTGACGGCGTAGCAAATTGTATAGATGTGATTATCTTTGATGCTGTTCTCGACATCGAAAGCCAGTATCTTTAATTTCGGGTTAAATGACGGAATTTCTTCAAATCGCGGCTTGCCGTTCACCTTGTCCATGTCGATAACGATATCTGTTGTATAACCCGTCTTATCCCGTTCCTTACCAAAGACGCGGATGCACGAGGGGATGTCGAAGTCGTAAATAAATCGGTTATGGAAGGGGATGTCAGCAGCGAGAACTTCAAAATTCATGCGTTTCAATCGTGATCTGTATTCGGGGACAGTCCAAGGAAATTTGAGAGTGACTTTTGCGGCTTTGTTGACTTTTCCCTTGTGAGAAAGTTCTATTTCCTCAATATTGACGACGTTCGGATCTTTTTTCAAAGAGTCAATCACATCTCTTGTTGGCTCGAGGACATGAAAATAGGGAAGGAATCCGGTGAATCTGATGGCAATCGATCTACCATCGATCGTCTTTCCATACATCTCGATTGTAATGTCGTCATCTGCATTCCTTCGATACGATGCTGTAAGAAGTCTCACGTCCCAGCTATCCACAGTAATCACTTTCGTGCAACAATAGTTATCACATCACCATTCTGTAATATATAATCATGACCAACTGTTCTGTGCGTTCTCGCGTTGATCGCCCTCACGAAATTATCGCCAAGCTCTGTATGTATTTTATATGCGAGATCTCTTGCGTTACTCCCTCGTTTCACAAGATACGCGTCTGGTAGGACGTTCCCATCGTGATCAGTGAGTTTGTTATCATCTTCGACTGGATAGACCACGATCATGTCGAGAAGGTCGTAAACCGCTTTTTCCAAGCAAATTTGGACACCAGTTCCATGACCACACTTCTTCATAACCTTTGCAAAGTAATCGAGCGCCTTTTTTTGATTCTCATTGAGTTTCTGGGGATCGACGATCGTGAAATCTTTGTCACCTGGCAAATATCGAACCAGTCCAGCCTTGGCGGCCCTCTTAAGTCCAAGCTCCGATTCTGCACATACGGGGACAGTAATATAGCCCTCAAGATTCGTCAATCGTGCCAGTAGGCTTTCACTCGCAACATCGGCTTTATTAAGAGCGATGATCATCGGTTTGCTTTGTTTTCTTATGGCACTTGCCAATCTTAGGAGATCCGCATCCTGCCAGTACATTGGATTATCTGGTAATCCAGCGTTTTTTATCGCTACGATGATGTCTGTTTCTGATACCCCGAGTCCTGTCAATCGTTCGTGAAGAGCTTTCTCAACCTTGATCCCCTCAAGATGTGCCTGTCTCGCCATTCTTCCAAATCCCTTTTCGAGTATTCCCTTTATCCAGTATGCTATCTCTTGTTCAAGGAATTTGATATCTAATGTTGGGTCGTGGGAACCCGGAGGGATCTTGTTCCCTTCCTCGTCTGTACCGCCGCTCGCATCAACAACATGAATGAGGGCTGATGCCTGCCGCAAATCATCTAGAAATTTATTACCGAGTCCCCTACCTTGCCATGCGTCTGGTACAAGTCCCGCGACGTCGAGAAGCTCGACAGGCACGAGCCTAATTCCATTTTCGCACGCAGAATTTCTCGGGTTGCACTTGACGCCGAACTCAGTATGAGGACATTTTGCCCTTATATATGCAACACCCCTGTTCGGTTTGATAGTTGTAAATGGGTAGTCTGCAATCTCAACGGTCGCCAAAGTTGCCGCAGAGAAGAAAGTCGACTTCCCCACGTTGGGTTTGCCGACGATGCCGATCTGCATGTTATCGGTTGCATATAGACGCCCATGTAAAAATCATTATCTCCGCATTCAATTTCATGTTCGAAAATCGTTTCTTGCTTGAAAGACAAGTTTCTTAGAAGGTCTAGAAAGTTGTAACCAATTCATTATCCTCGCATGGCGATTCTTTTCTTGTGAGAGACTCATTCTATTGTTTTCCTGTACACCAGAAACGGCGATCGAGGGCTATTAATGGCGCCCGCGCAATTTGAACAATGGTACTCAATCAAAGAGATCAATTTCAATCCACTTCACTCTCAAAGTGAAACCAAAAATCGGGAAGTTGAATGAGACCAGGAATAATTATTAATAAGATAAATTCATAATGAAAAACTAGTAAACTGAAGTTTTACAGCGCAGGTAAATTGCAAACATTATCCGCCTCTTTCGGTGATGAAATCACT
>JANHAK010000086.1 GCA_024464195.1 Methanomassiliicoccales archaeon
GATAATCCTTCAAGGTCACGCCAGATTTATGGGTAATTTTTAATAGGGGTGCACCTCCATCAAGGAAAGAAAGTGTTGCATCGAAGTCCCCATAAACCTGTTCTGTTGGAGCCGGCATCGTGCCAACATACCACATGATGCTAGAAAACAGAGTGACAGTGATTGCCAGGACAAGGATATTTGCAATAATTTCAGACACCGCTTCCTTAGCCTTCCGCAACTTCTTTTTCAAAAGATTACTCATTCCCTTCAATCCTCCAATACCCAATCAATTAAATGCGGTTAGCCCTCATTCTCCTGGATATTTACGCTTATTTGTATATATGAAGCTATCGCGGAAATTACACTTTTTGCAAATTTCAAATTGAACTCTACTGGTAAAAAAAATCAAAAGAAGAAAAAGGACATTAGTTCTTGATATATAGATTATCAACTGTCATCGACTGTGCGAATGAAATTTTCTCGGGAATCGTTATGAAGTGTAAACTTTGACCAGAGTATTCTTGGCAGCAACCAAATAAATCTAGATGTCTGATCCTGAGGATCTGACGATCTTGGACTGTTTCAGCGTCGACTTTTGAATTTTCAAGAGACCTCGTACTTTTGAACAAATTCCCAGTGTCTGCGTAATCTTTCGTATTAATATGCATAAATGATTATCTTTCAATTCACAAAACCTAGACAAGGATGAGTAAAGAACTTTTCAAATTAATTCTTAGGACTTCTGACAAAATTCAAAGAAAAGAGAGAAAAGGAGAATGTTCAGTAACCAACTGATCAAAAATTCGCGAGATCGATTTTTCAATCTAATCAGCGAGCTTCTTCAAGACCCACGCCATATTTTTGCCTAGCGTCTTGAGAGTCTCAACGCCTTCCTTGTCATTCAAAATATCTCCAGGTTTTGTAGCAGTTGCAACATTCCAATAACTTGACCCTACTACAATCCACTGGCCGATAAGGAAGAAGTAGTTCAGATCGGAGAAAGTGGCCAACGCTCCTGCTCTTCTCTGTACAGCAATGCCAGCACCGACCTTCCGCTTGAACATATCTCCATTGACCCTTGACACAAAACCGACACGGTCAATGAAAGCTTTCATCTGGGATGTCACATTGCCGAAATATACGGGGGACCCAAGCAACACCCCATCGGCTTCTTTTATCATTTCGATATATTTGTTGATGTTATCGGTGTCGATCACGCACTTGCCATCCTTGTTCTTGAAGCAGGCGTTGCACGCGTTACATCCTTCGATCTTTTCGCTCCCGAGCTGTATTAGATCGGTCTCAATTCCTTCGTTCCTTAATTCCGCAAGCACGATTTCTAACGCATGATAGGTGTTTCCATTCTTCCTTGGACTTCCGTTGAACGCTATTACTTTCATTCGATCACCCATGAATAAACGATTTTCGATCAGAAAAACACATTTGAGATAATAATTTCTCGCTCTCTACATTAGTATAGTATATTATTACCATTTTGCAGGAAGAATTCTTGAATTCGTTGCGAGGACAAATTTAAAAGGTACTGATCATAAATTTTCTTGATGTTAAGGCCATAAGACCATCATTTACCCGATTAAGAATAAATAGCTAGAAAACATCTGCTACTGGAGAAAGGATGCTAGGTGGAAAAATGCAACTTTACTTGAGAATAATTCAAGATGCCACAACTGGAAAAGGGGTCATAGAAATCCTTGAGCAGAGAACGATTACATGCAGAGCAAGGATCGGATTGATCACATACGATAATGAAGAACAGAAGAAATTCTTCGTTGAGGCGCTTCTCGAAGGGGGAAAGTACGGGTCTGTGATCCCCCTGTCCAAGTAAAATATGGTGAAATGAGGTGAGGAGATGAATCTACAATTGAGAATTGTTGAGGATCAGAAAAATGGGAGGGGCATTATCGAGATCATTGAAGACAAGAATCCGATGATCAAAGCGATCATTGGCTATATTTCATTCGATGATGAAAGCAAGAAGAAATTTTTTATCGATGCACTGCTCAAAGGCGGAAAGTTCGGAGAAGTTGTTTCGGCCTGAGCTGGACGGAACAGTCAAGATGTCAATTTGATGAGCGAAAATGAAGATCGTACAAAAGAAATCAGGCATACACCTAGCAATGATTCCTACGCGTCAAGATAATTCTGAATTTTGCAATCGCGCTCAGGACACCTCCCTGGTCCCCGATCAAGAAATCATGGCTTATAAGCAACGATATGATCGTTTGCGATTGCAAGAAAAGCCCTCGCGACGATTTTCTCATCGAGTGTTTCCCTGCCGAGCCTTTTCGCTTCGTCAATCACTGTTTTTGCGAATGATGTCGCTTCCTCAAACGTGTAGGTTCTGCGATCTGTTACTCTCACATCAAAAAAACCTGCAGCTTTGATCATCGAGAGATATTCCACCTCTGGGATCGCACCAGAGACGCACGCACTCCAAAGGTCAAGATTTGCTCTCACCTCGGATGGCAACTCGTCAATGAGAACCCTGTCAGAGATCGCAAGCTTTCCCTTCGGTTTGAGAACCCGATAGGCTTCCTTGAAGACTTTTTCTTTATCGGTGACCAGATTGATCACACAATTGCTGATTACGACGTCTATAGAGTTGTCCTCGACGGGGAGATTCTCAATAAAACCTTTCCTAAATTCCACGTTTCCCAAACCCATGGATTTCGCAACTTTGTCTGCTTTGGCGACCATTTCATCCGTTGCATCGACCCCAATCACTTTGCCTTGATGACCGACTTTGTGTGAAGCAAGGAAAACATCGAGTCCGGCGCCACTACCAAGATCAAGCACAACCTGGCCGGGTTTGAGTTCAGCAATTGCCAGTGGGTTCCCGCACGCACAGTTCGATGTCCTTACTTCTTCTGGCACCGAGGCCAATTCTTTTTCCGAATATATTTTGATGATTTCCTTCGTCCCCGAAGAAGTATCACAGCATGATTTTCCTTCATTCGCCACCCTCGAATAGCGATTGATGACTGCGGTGCGTATCACATTATTTTGTCCGCCTTTCTTACCGAGATCATTAGACATCGTTGCCACCTCTCTTTTTTTAGATTTGGACATTTACAGTCGTTAGAAGCGATCGAATTCACTTCATCTCGCGTTTAGCCTTAAACTTTGCTTTGGTATAAGAATTATGCTTCAATTAAATTCCCACATTATCATATTCAATTATTTGTATCCAGCTTGTATACTGCTCACTTTCTTATCATCAAGAAATTACTTCGTTTATAAAGTCATAAAGAGCGAAAAAAAGTAGCGAATTGCGAAATGAAGCGTAAACATCATGGCACAAAATGACCGTACGTGAAAAATCGTAAGTTGATAGAATAACCATACAACTTTTTGTTGCTGGTTTAACGATCAAAAGATTTCGTAGGCTTCTTAATTATCAATGATTCTTAATACCTTAATAAGAATTAAAGAAAAGTAATAAATAGAATAAAATGGATTGTCGTAACACGCATATCTAATTCGTGTTATGGAGGAAAGAAAGAATGCACATTCCTGATGGGCTCATGGCGCCCGTGATCCTCGCAATTGGATGGGTGATTGCACTCGCAGTTATTGCCTTTTCAGTCTTCAAGGTGAACAAAAAAATCGACGAAAAAACGGTTCCCTTGATGGCGATTCTTGCTGCAGGCATTTTCGTCGCACAAATGCTCAATTTTCCGATCTTTGGCGGTACGACTGGTCATCTTATCGGGGCTGCACTTGCTGCCGTGCTGGTCGGTCCATACGCCGCCGTGATCATTCTGACGGTCATCCTCGTAATTCAATGCTTTGTTTTCGGCGATGGTGGACTTACTGCGTTAGGTCTCAATCTCACAAACATGGCCGTCATCGGGACCTTTGTTGCTTGGGGCACCTACAAACTCTTTCCCAAGAAGTTGGAGAAGGTCGGCGTTGTTGCCGCCGCGTGGTTATCAGTCTTCGCGGCGGCCTTCGCCTGCGCGTTTGAACTCGCAGCAAGCTTCAGTCTCTCGGGTGGTGCTTACGGCATTGAAGCGGCGATTTCGCTCCCTTCGATGCTCGGATATCACGCGGTCATTGGAATTGGCGAGGGAATCATTACTGGTGCAATCTTCCTCTATCTGGCGAAAGTTGCGCCTGACATTATAAAAACGCGAAAGCCGGCTGAGGAGGTGACAACGTGACCGAGAAGACTTATTTGAAGGCAATCCTCGGCATCATCATTCTCTTTGCAATTGGGCTCGTTTTTTACTTCATCTTTTCCGCCTCTTACGGTGACGGGCTTGAAAAGACGATGGAAAATGCAGGCGTGGAAGAGGGAGAGCCTGTCTATCATGCACCCCTTGATTACGGCGAAGACTACTTGACGGCATTCTTCGCTGGGCTGCTTGGATTCGGCCTCGTCTTCGGCATCTCGTATGCTTACTTCAAAATTGCTGGGAAGAAGAAAGAGAGCAAGGAAGCAAAATGAGGCATCATGAGATTGATCAGTACGCGAGGCAATCGCCGCTCTGCAACTTCGATCCAAGGGTTAAAATCGCAAGCACAGTCATCTTTACGATTTCGGTTGCCCTGCTCCGAGAAATAACGCCCTTGATCATTTCCCTTCTTTTTCTTCTTCTTATTGTAATAGCCTCCCGTGTCCCTTTGATCCATATCGTGAAATCCTACGCCATCGCATTCCCCTTCGCCGTCTTTGCTTCCCTCACAATGTGGTATTCATCAGGACCTGAGGAAGCCACTGCAATGTTCCTTCGAATCACCGATTCGGTTCTCGCTCTCATCATTCTTGTCTCAACAACCCCATTTTTCGAATTCCTCAAGGCACTCCGATGGTTTAAGGTTCCAGCGATCATCATTTCGCTTCTTCTCTTTACATACCGCTTCATTTTCGTTTTTATCGATGAATTGGAAAGAATGAAGCTTGCGCGTGAGGCGCGTGGATTCAACGGTGGAAAAAGTCTTCTTAACGTAGAAGCACTCCGCACAATCGCCTACACGGCTGGGATGATCCTCGTGCGATCGCACAACAGAGCAAACAATATTTATTCCGCCTTGCTTTCTCGTGGCTACACAGGTGAAGTAAGGACATTGAGCCGTCTGCGAATAAGACCCCGCGACGCGATCTTCGCCGCAGCGTTCATTGGTATGTCCCTCATGTCCCTCTTCATCCAGGCCGGTGTGATCATTTGGACGCTTTGAAACTCATAAATGTTTCGTACACCTATGCCGATGGTGTACGAGCGTTGGAAAACGTATCGCTGACGATTTCAGAAGGAGAAAGAGTTGCAATTGTAGGTCCGAACGGTGCTGGGAAGAGTACACTGCTTCGAATTCTTGCTGGCCTCTATTTCCCCAGCACTGGAAATGTGGAAATCATGGGTACCACACTTTCAAGAAAAGATGCTGAGCGCCTGAGAAAAAACATCGGCTTTCTCTTTCAAGATCCGGATGATCAGATATTTATGCCGACGGTCTGGGACGATGTCGCTTTTGGCCCAATCAACCTGGGCTTGCCTGAAGACGAAGTCAAGAAGAGGGTAAGAGAAGCGATAAGGATGGCTGGTATTGAAGGTTATGAGGAAAGGGTACCACACCATCTGAGTTTCGGTGAAAAGAAAAGAGTTGCGATAGCGGGGGTGCTTGCGATGGAGGCGCCGATCCTCCTTCTTGACGAGCCGACGGCAAATTTAGACCCCCAAGGAAGAAGAGATCTTGTCAACATTCTTGACTCAGTTTCACAGACGGTTGTCCTGGCAACGCATGATCTTTCCGTTGCATTTGAATTGACAAATCGAGCGATTGTACTGAAAAAGTCGGTTATTTTTGACGGCAAACCATCGGAGCTTGTCGAGAGACCAGATGTCCTCGCAAGCGCGAATCTCGAATTGCCATCGATGCTCAGGCTAATGGATCGGTGGCGCCGCACGAGCGATCGAAAATTCCACCTCCCATTGACAATTGATGAAGCGCTCAGAATTATCAATGAAGAGTGTCGCAAGAACGGTATATGATAAAGACTTGAACGTGCGATTTATTCTCCAA
>JANHAK010000087.1 GCA_024464195.1 Methanomassiliicoccales archaeon
GGTTAAGTTAAGATATTTTCCAGAGAGAATGCTATATAGTATCACGCAGCGATACACTTCGCGAAATGCCAATCCATCGGAGGTATACTATTGAAAGTTAATGTCGATCTTCGTCTCAAAGATGTGCCAGGTCAGCTTGTCCTCGCGCTTGAACCGATTTCAGCTAACGGAGGAAATATTGTGGGAGTGGTCCACCACAGGGATGTCGTCGTGGGTGGGCACATTACTGTAAACGTAACGTTCGAGATCAAATCAGATAAAATCCTCGAGAGAATTCTTGAAATTTGGAAGGAGAGGGAAATAGATGTTGCTCGTTTGGGCTCGATCTATGAAACCATTTCAATCGAATATCTTCTCGTTGGTGATATCACTACGGGTGAATTGAACAACATTGTCAAAGAAATTGAGTCGATGGAGGATCTTGAGTCGATCAATATCCGCTATTCAGTTTCACATCTTTCGAATGGAAAGGCAGCGTTTCTCATTGGAAAAGTGAGGAAACGTGAGACGTCGGAAAGGATCGAAGAACTGCTCAATGTGAAGGCGCAGGAACACGGATTCCTCGTAATTAGGAGTCTGGGGGATTAACATGGACATTTTCATCGCTGGTTTTGGAACTGTGGGACAGGGTGTAGCAGAAGTCATGAAGGAAAGAGCTGCATGGTTTGAAAGAAGATTCGATGAGTGTGTAAGAATCGTTGGTGCTCTCGATTCATCTTCTTTTGAATTTTCGAGCAATGGCTTAGATCCCGAAATCCTCATACGCAGGAAAAAAATGACAGGCAAGGTCGGTACGATTGAGTTGAAAGACGAGTCTTGTCACATTCTTCGCCAATTCGATTATGATGTGTTGGTGGAAGTCACGCCCATGAACATTTCGACCGGAGAACCAGGCTATTCAAACATTCTCACAGCCATGGAATCAGGTAAAGATGTTATCACATCGAACAAGGGCCCACTAGCACTCAAATTTTCGGAACTGATCAGGATTGCCAAAAGGAATGGGGTACAACTGAGATTTGAGGCGACCGTCGGTGGTGCGACGCCAGTGATTAATCTCTCGAGGGAGCTTTTAATGGGGGAAAGGATCAGTTCCATTCGCGGCATTCTTAATGGGACCTGTAATTTCATTCTGCACCGAATGAGGGAGGAAGGATTGCCATTTGCACAAGCTTTGAAAGAAGCGCAGGAAATCGGCATCGCCGAGAGAGATCCAACATATGATATTGAAGGCGTTGACAGTGCCTGCAAAGCTGCGATCCTGGCGAATGCAATATTCGACCTCAATAAGACATACAAAGATGTGAAGCGAGTTGGAATCAGCGGGATCACAGAGGATGCAATCGCCCTTGCCGCGGAAGAAAAGAAAGTCATCAGATTGATTGCAGAAATCTCCAGCAAGCGCCTAGAAGTTTCGCCGCGGTTAGTTCCTGTCGGGCATCCTTTGAGCATTGGCGGTACATTGAATATCATCCAACTTTCAACCGATCTTGCCGGAGAGATAACGGTTGTTGGAAGGGGGGCTGGCAAGTTTGAAACGGCGAGTGCGATTCTGAGTGACCTGGTTGCATTGCTAAAGGATAAGTCGACTCGCTGAAAATCTGACTGAGTATGGTTCGTGGTTAATTTAATTATGCAGAATTCTAACCAATTTTCATTTTTTTATTTTATTTTAGAGATTCTATGACTTCCCGAGCATGCCTGCCTCGTTGTCAAATGGAATAACCTACCACTTGGATTTCTGGAAGTGCGCAAAAATTTAGTCACATCGATCAATAGTCAAAATATCACGAAGGATGATTTAGCCCGATAATGAAAGACTTTTTCTATCTGCAGATTTTTGCGCTTCTACGTTTTCTAATCTAACAAAGAATTTCTTGAAAAAGAAAAATGGCTATTTTTTGCAAAGCTTCTATTGAATTATGTTTATCGCTCTTTATATCGAAGAGGTTTGAGAAGATGAGGACGATCGAAATAACCATGTGTTACTGCAAAATTGATTCTTTTCGATTGATACCCTCATCGAAGATCTTTTCGTTTGTTGCACTTGATTTTGCTCTCTCCGCCGTCGATTCGGCAAGATTCACAATCATCACTTAGAACTCTCGCCACAGTTGTGGGTGAGATCTTTAATTCCTTCGCGATTTGCCTATAGCTCCATCCATTCAAACGAAGTTCGAGTATTTTTTTCACATCGACTGGTGTTTTTGACCTTCCCAATCCTTTTCCCTCCTTCTTTTACCTTATTCGGCCTTTACAAACCTTTTTTTTCAGATGGGTTCGTTATCGAATTCCAATAGGGCCGCCAAGTAGTATGTGGGACTTCTATCGACTTGCGGCGCTGTTTTTTGACTAACCGATTGATGCTGTCATGCCAGGAGTTAATCTTGTACATTTCGCTAGTAAGACAAAGCGCTATGTGGCTTTGAGCTAAGTCGTTCGGCAAATAGCTTCTAGAAAATAAAATCTTGGTCTAAAAAACAATTTAGAAACTATTGCCGCACATAGCTCCTCAATTGTTACATACACTCTTTTCTTTGTTCATTTATCTAATAAGAGTCTTTCAGTCTTATAACCAAAAAATTTTCAACGGAGCTATCTAGAAGATTAAAATATTCTATATGTTAGACTGCCATATTGATTCAAGGTGAGGAAATGATCTATGAAATTGAGCTGATATCGCCAGAAGAAAAAGATAGACTTTACGAGCAATATCAGGATAGATTTTTGTACACAAAGAAAGCAGAAATCTATGGTTGTTGTCTAAAGCTTCTCACGGATTTAGAATATGTAAAGGATAGATGGGAAGACAATTTTTACACAATGAGTGAAAATATCCGATCACACGGTCGCATCATCGTTCTCGAAGAAAAAAATGGGAAGCCTCTTGTCAAATATGATCCGATGACAAAGACAGCATTTCTTTTTAGTATTCAGTATTACGGATGGATCAAGAGCATCACGCTTGCTGTGGCAGGCGATCTGTTAGAAGATCAGCACAGAATTTATCACGTGCATGGTGCTGCGATTGATATCAAAGGCCGGGGTGTTTCAATCATAGCACCATCAAAAACGGGGAAGACAACCCACTCATGGGGACTTCTTAGATTACCAGAGGCCCGCCTTGTAACCGATGACTGGTACTTTGTGAGACTATCGACAAAGAGGCCACTTGCTTTTGGGTCTGAAAAGAACTGCTACGCTGAGGCAGATATCGGGCAAGTTTGGACTGAATATCAATCGCTCATTGAACGATCGAAATTCGATGACAAAGGGCGAGCCATCGTCAATGTCCGTTGGGTCGTCGGGGATGGCGGGGTTGTTCCAATGACCTCGATTTACCATATTGTGTTGCTGAAAAGGGATAAGAATGATCCCACAATTGTCAAAAAACTCACGCCCGAGGAAGCACTTGACTATTTACTTTCCAACGATTTGTGTAATCCTCACCAGCTCGTGCGAGATAAAAGAAAAATGAGCATTCGGACGAACTTTTTCAAAAAATTGCTTGATCAGTCGGAAGTCTATCTAGTCAATACGATTCAAACCCCACAAGAATCCCAGGAAGCCATCCGAAAAGCAGTTCTTCGATGAAGATCATTCATCAATAATAATCATTTGGAGTTATGGGATTGCCATGAATGTGTTGATCATGATGACTGGTCGAAGCGTCTGGGGCGGATTTAATTCCGTCTGGGCTATGATTCGAAAATATGAATTTATTCCAGAAACCGTTTATATTCTCACGACGCAAGATGAAAGAGAAGAAGCTAGCATCTTGAAAAAAATGCTGGAAGTCTTGATAAGGGGATATGGCCTAATTCCTGAGATATTGATTGAGATCATCAAAGGCGACGAGATTAAAGAAATTTCAGAAAAGGTAAGAAAAATCGCTACGGGTCATAAAGAACGAGGAGATAAGATTGCGCTTGAAGTCACGCCAGGTCACAAGATTGTTGTGCTCGGATCGGTCTTCGCCGGATGGAGTAAAGAGATATTTGATTATATCTTCTATTTATATGTGGAGTCCCTTTTCAACGCTAAAAGACCCTATCTTCTTATTCCCATATCCACGCAACATCTTCATGAAATCATCTCGGAGGCCAGGTAATGGATACAGTTGCAAGCAAGGATTTTCTGATGGCTGTCATGAACAACGCACTTTTGCAAGAAAATGATAGATTTGTAGTTCATTCGGATATTCTTGATTTAGATCTATTGAAACTTGATCTTCGCAAGAAAAAGATAGAGGGTGTTGTGAACAAAAAAGACTTCGATGAGGCAACCTCGGAAATGCGTGGTAGGTTGTCAATTGAAGCCCTTAGAGAGGAAATTCCAGACTACTCAGATCTGAAAGAAGTTTTTCAGGGATCGCTGCACGCGCCGTTGAATCTCGAGGATTTGTTATTTGAACTTGAAGAGATTGAGAGAAGGACGAGTGACCCCCTAAAGTATCCTCGACTCAAATGCATAGGGCTCGACACAAACATCGCCTACAAAAGATTACTCAGCAGACTTCGTTTTCACCGCAATTTTCGGCGTCTAGATGACCGAAGTAAATCAAAAAATGTTCGAATTCTAGTGCCAATGCTGGTGCATTCAGAAATTTCTACTAGGATCGGTAGAAAATATTCTCAGAAGGATATTGAGGAAATTGGTAGGGCTATCGACAATCAAAAACTCATGAGGTCATTCTTTAATTGCTGTTATAAGTCCGGTCGCAAGGCGCTCAATGCGCAAACAGAATTAAAGATTCTCAGGGAACTCTATACATGCCTCGACATTGTAGGCGGGGAATTTCTTGATGATAGGGAAAAAAGGGATGTTGAGATTGTAAAAGCTTTAGCGAATCATTGCGACGATCAGAAATTAGATGTTATCTTTTTGACCGCCGACGACAAGTGCAGGGCACATGCTCTTGCACACAAGATCAGCTCATTGTGGATGAACTATCCGCATGATATCCAGGAAAACTGCGAGTTTAACGAGTGGCTAATGGTAGAATTTCTTTATGATCTTGCGGTTGTGTTTGGCACGATCTCACTTCATAGTCTTGGCGTGAGAATCATGGGGGACTGGAGTGGGAAGACGACAAATGATTATTATGCGCAAAAAGTGAGGTTCATCGTTGAAAAAGGTGCATCCATTGAAAAAGATCTGGAACGTGACTTCAAAATTCTTGCTGAACTCATGAGTATGCCGGAGGTCAGCAGCATCAATTAGGAATTTCACATGATCATATCGAAGCAATCGTTCAATCTTTCATTTTTTTAAGATTCAAATCGGAAGGAAGCAACTTATCAAGGCATTTGATATTCAATGCTTAAGTAGGAGCTCGGTAGCATTTAGAAAGATGTAAAAAGGAATCTCAAGGGAAACGCGAGGGAAGACCTTCTACCATGCTATAGAAGCGGCGGAAAGAATAATTGAAGAATTCTGAGAAAATTTGGGAAGAATTCTTGCATATCTGCATCAAGAGGTTTGCGTTGGAGTTGTTTTTCTAGCGAGAGTTTAAATGGGCTTCATGGCCTCGAGGTGTCCCGACGCAGAGGCATTCACGCAGGCGCAAATGCTACACGAAAATTTAATTGGAAAGCGTTTATCAAAGATGATTTGAATGACGAATGTTCATCATATTAAGTCCTGGATTGGCATCAAAAGAACTTACATGAATTCTTATTGGCAGGCATGTGAAAATTATTGTCCTCCTCAAATAAGGCCATATAATTCTTCTCGATGAAAAGTGCGCATCCCACGAGTCATAAATTAGATGGCTGTCTGTGTCTGCTTGTCAATTTCAGAAAATGAACTGGAGTTTTTGCCATTTTTTTCTGTCCTTACTGCGCAAAGTCGGCGCATTCAGAATGCGGTAATAGAAAATCATGGTGAGGAGTCCCCGAAGAAAAAGATAAAACGGTGGGGAAGTTGGAGAAGGTCCACGGGGACTCCCCATAATAGAAATATCATAAGAATTAGAAAAAACTTTTGAGAGAAGAATA
>JANHAK010000088.1 GCA_024464195.1 Methanomassiliicoccales archaeon
AAGAGGATTGCAAACGTTGCACAAGTGAGCCTTCGATACCGCTCACGAAGCTCGACATCGGCGATACTGGGATCATTACACATCTCAAGTGCGACGAGAACCCATCAAAGATTAGGCGACTCATTTCCATGGGATTCGTCCCAGGAAGGAATATAATTTTAGAAGAGGGTGTTCCTGCTGGCGGTCCACTAATTGTTAAACTCGATGAATGCCGCATCGCAATCGGACGAGAATATGCATCACTTGTACATGTCAAAAGGTGCACCTAATGCATGTTGCGTTAATGGGCAACCCAAATGTCGGGAAGTCCGTTCTTTTTAGTCGAATTACAGGGATCGGTGTCATCTCTTCAAATTATCCGGGGACAACAGTTGAATTTGAAGAAGGCCGCATCATTTATCGTGGCGAAACGATTGTTTTCTACGATCTTCCGGGAACATATTCTTTATCGGGAATGTCTGAAGATGAATTGGTTGCCACTAAACTCCTCGCAGAAAAAAAGTTAGATGTTGTCGTTGCTGTGGCGGATGCAACGAGACTAATACAGAGTCTTGTTTTGATCCTTCAACTAATTGAGCTTGGATTTCGTGTTGTTGTCGCATTAAATTTCATGGACGTAGCGCGCAAGCGTTATCGTCTAGACGTTGAACAACTCGCCAAGATTCTCGAAGTTCCAGTCATACCTACCGTTGCAATCACAGGTGAGGGTGTTGACGAACTGATCGAGGTCATCGCCAACCGTGAGTTCTCCAGATCTGGATTCGTAGTAAGATACGATACTCATATCGAAAGCATCGTCGAAAAACTCAGCAGCCAGGTTGTAGAATGGCGACATCCCTTTCTGTTAAGAGGGGCGCTGTTGAAATTACTTGAAGGAAATGAACATTTCATTCAACTGTTCACAGATCAAATCAAGGATAGCGCTGAAGAGTTTAGAAAAAAGTTCAGTGAAGAGCATCACGAGAGTATCGATGTCCATATCGCGCGTGATCGATATGGCGAAGCTGGGAGAATTGTATCAGAAGTCGTTGGAAAGCTTGAAACACCTGAATCGTTTGGTGATAAAATTTCACAATTAACGCTGAAACCTTTGCCAGGACTCGCTATTATGTTTTTTATTCTCGCACTCGTTTTTTTCACCATCGTCTATATAGGCGGAGCAATCGAATCGAGTCTTGGAGATGCATATCAATATGTGGTAGCCGACTCTTTTCAGAGGCTTGCGGAATTCATCGGCGGCCGTGCGGGCATCGCCATATCCAGAGGCATTGATCTTAGTCTCCAAGCAATTCTATCGATCGTAATACCGTACATCCTTGTTTTCTATCTTATTTTGGGTATACTGGAAGACTCGGGATATCTGCCAAGAGCTGTCGCTCTTCTCGATGGCGTCATGCATAAAATCGGGCTTCATGGGAGAGCAATTATTCCCATGATTGTTGGCGTTGGCTGCAATGTTCCGGCGATACTTGCTACAAGAGTATTGGAATCAAGACGAGAAAGATTCATTCTCGCAACTCTTACAATCATGGCTATTCCCTGCTCAGCACAATTAGCGATCATTTTTGGCGTTGTAGGGCATTTTGGAGGACTTATTTATGCAGTGATGATATTTGTCATTCTTTTCTCCATTCTGCTCCTGCTTGGACGCTTGCTTCATGTTCTCCTTAGATTTGAACCATCTACAATTGCGATTGAAATACCTGATCTCTCGATTCCCAGTCCAAGGAATATTTTATTCAAAACCTACATACGAGTTAAGGATTTTTTCATTATTGCATTTCCGATCCTCTTTGTTGGAAGTCTCCTTTTGGAGGTAATGATAGAATACGGCATTCTCAACAACCTTGTCGAACCCCTTTCTTTTTTCACGGTAGGTTTTCTGGGCTTGCCAGCAGTAACGATCATTGCATTGATTTTTGGCGTATTACGAAAAGAAATGGCTTTTCAGCTTCTGGTCGTGTTGTTTGGGACAACGAACCTTGCTATGGTCTTTACACCTGCACAACTTTTCGTTTTCGGGCTCGTGATGGCAACATATATGCCTTGCTTATCTGCATTTGCCGTTCTCCTGAGGGAGTTCGGCCTGAAAGACACAGTCGCTATCACCATCAGCTCACTCATGCTTTCATTAACGCTCGGCAGCATTGCAAATCTCATTTTCGGCCTAATCTAATAGTTTCCTATTCGATTAGTTATGTGTGAAGACGGCTTTGATTATTGGATTGACAGCTTCGATTTTCACAAACGCAAATCGCTCAAATTGAATCACATTCCCGATCTCACTGGGAGGTATTGGCTCTGAAATACCCTCCTTCTTTGAACCGTCTGGCATTTCTACAACTGTTTTAATGCCGTACTCAGGAACCCAATGAACAATTTTAATGCCCTCTCTTACAACTGAGAGATCGTTACCAGCGTACGTTGCGAGATTTCCTTCAACTTCAATATTACACAAATCTTTGAGCCGGAGTTTTCCTCTAGATCCAATGGACTCGAGGTCAGTTCCATTCAAGTAAATCTTAATGGGTCTGCCTTGCAGTCTTAATCGTCTCATTCCTCGTTCTGGATGATTGGGATGAAGTGGAGCATGTGATTCGAGTGTCTCAATGCCTTCGATGCTGACAAGTACAGGATCCCAAACGAAGAAATACCTGTTTGCCAAAGGATCAACTCGTTGTTTATTGAACGCATAGAGTGTTTCCCAGGAGAACTGGATATCAACATCCTTGATCCCACAATCGATCCAGTAATCGCGAATCGCCTCTGGGGTGATTCCACGCCTCTTCAATGCTCTCACTGTGCCAAGACGCACGTCATCCCATCCCGAATACTCTCCACTTTTGATCCCTTGCGCCACGATCGATGTCTTGAGGATTGATTCTGGAACTGATACCAGACCATAGTGATGATACCAGGGAATTTTCCATCCGAAATATCTAAAAATATATTCCTGACGCTGTGTGTTGTTAAGATGGTCTTTTCCTCGGAGGACATGGGTCATACCTAGAAAATGATCATCGATTGCAACACTGAAATTCATCATTGGATAGACCCTGTATCGGGTACCAGTCCGCGGATGAGGAACTGAGTCAACAATGCGTAAGCCAACGAAATCCCTAATAGCGGGATTTGGATGTTTTAGATCCGTTTTCACAACCAAAACGGCACTTTCCTCGGGGTAATAACCTGAAAGCATTCGATCGAATTCTTCATGCTGGGTCTCCTTCGGAAGTTCTCTGTGAGGGCAGGCTTCACCCCGTTCTTTCAGTTTTCGCCACTTCTCCACCGGACATGTGCATACATAGGCCTTTCCTATATCGATGAGTTTTCTCGCAACATCGTAATACAATTCCATACGAGAGCTTTGTATCACGGTCTGATGAACTTTGACGCCGAGCCAATCGAGATCTTCTGGAATCGTATCGTATGCTTCGGGATCGATTTTCTCGGGGTTTGTGTCTTCAATTCTGTTTACAAATGTCCCATCATAACGTTTTACATATTCATCGTTAAGAATTGCAACCCTCGTGTGACCGATATGCAAAGGGCCTGAGGGACCCGGCGCAAAACGCATCACGACTTTTCCCTTTTCTGCGCCTGGCAATTCTGGGAGAGGATGTTCTTTTTCCATTTTCACTTTTTTCTGCAAAAGAGAGGAATCGATCAACTCAAGCTCTTTCCTCTGAATCTCGATCGACATCTCGTTGATTTTTAGAACTTGATCCGCCACGATAGTCGAGATCTCTTTCGCTCTCGACCTCAGCTCTGGTTCCTCTGCGAGAACTTTTCCCATTACTGCCTTAATATCGGCTTTTCCACCATACAGCACCGCATTCTGCAGTGCGTACTTCCGAATGAGCTCGTGGATTCGATCAAGATCCATGAGGCCTGGCATGCACAGACGATCTATTTTATCTTTCGTATTCTGATGTTATTTCAAAAAATTGCAGGATGATTTTGAATTTGATGTTAATGCGATAAGAAGCCACCTTCCAGAGGATCTCGTATGTCATTGTCAAAATGATCGGATGAGTATTATATCAGTCCAAGCAATTACACATTTATGTCCCTACGAGGCATACTTTCACGCCTTGATGATGCGATATCTGTCGATAACGAGGTATCGCTCGAATATGAAATCACAAGATGGTTGCTGAAACATCCAGATGTGCCAGTTAGATTCAAGAATCTCAATGGATTTGAGGCTGTTGGAAATTTGTGGACCAAAAGGGAAAAAATAGCGAGATATTTCAACATAAAACCAGAGGAGATCGCAAGGAAACTGTTATACGCAATCAATAATCCGTACCCACCCATTGAAATCAGAGATCCTCCATTCAGACAAAGAATCATCGAGGACGTTGATCTTCGAGTCCTTCCAATTCCGAAATGGTATCCGAAAGATGGTGGAAAATACATCACATCAGCGATTGCTGCTTCCGAGTACAATGGAAAAAGAAATCTCTCATTTCATCGATTGATGCTTTTAGATCGTAAGCGCTTGGCAATACGGCTAGTTCCAAGACACCTATTCACGATGTATGAATCGAGTTTAAAAGATGGAAAAGAATTGCCTGTTGCATTCTGCATCGGTGTTTGTCCAGCGATTCTTCTTGCAGCAGCAACCTCACTAGAATATGCTCAGGACGAAATGACGATTGCAAGTTCGCTAAGGAAAATATGTCTCGGTGAACCAGTAGAAGTCGCAAAAACCGATAGCGGGATCGTTGTGCCCGCCTACTCGGAAATTATCTTGGAAGGCCGGATCACAGAGGAGAAAGTTGAAGAGGGGCCATTTGTCGATATTACAGGAACTTACGACAGAAAGAGAGTTCAGCCAGTAGTTGAAATTGACAAAATTTACATGAGTGAGAATCCAATTTTTCATCTGATTCTTCCAGGCGGTCTTGAACACTACATGTTAATGGGTCTACCGAGAGAGCCATTGATCTACCGATCGGTCAGCCAGGTGGTTTCTCGCGTTCATGCGGTTCGTCTAACAGAAGGAGGTTGTTGCTGGCTACATGGTCTTGTTTCGATCACAAAGAATCGAGAGGGCGATGGAATCAACGCAATATTGGCAGCATTTTCAGGTCATCCCTCAATGAAGAAAGTCATTATTGTAGACGATGACGTCGATATATTTGACGATAGACAGGTTGAATGGGCTGTTGCAACGCGATTCCAGGCCGATCGTGGACTTGTCGTTATCAGAAATGCCGCAGGCTCTACACTTGATCCGAGTGCCGACGGTGTCACTTCAAAGATCGGGATCGATGCCACCAAACCATACCGCGCCGAGGGATTTGATAAGGCATCGATCGATTAACCCCTCAGCCATTTGAGCAATCCCGTATCGATCGTTTCATCCCTCTTTGGACCTATACTGACGATGCTGATTGGTATGCCAGTGAATGACGAAATAAAATTCAGATACTCTTTCATTTCTTTGGGAAGTGCATCGTAACCCTTACGGCAAATCTCAGCGGTTTCGTCTTTCGACCATTCCTCCCAGCCATCAAACTCTTTGTAAACCGGCTTTGCTTTCTTAATTTTCGAGATGCTCGATGGAAACTCCTTCACAATTTGGCCGTCAATCTCATAAGCGACTGCTATTTTGATTTTTTTCATGCCATTCAGCACATCGATTTTTGTTATTGCAAGTGATGTGATGCCACTCAGTCGAACGGCATATTTCACGACGACCAAATCCAACCATCCACAGCGTCGCGGCCTACCTGTCGTTGTGCCAAACTCACCTCCCCTTTCAAGCAGGCGAGAACCTAACTCGTCTTTGAGCTCCGTAGGGAATGGGCCTGAACCTACGCGCGTTGTATACGCTTTTACAACGCCAAGAATCTCATTAATGCAAGTCGGCGGAACGCCAGCACCGGTGCAGATGCCACCAGCAACACAATTCGAAG
>JANHAK010000089.1 GCA_024464195.1 Methanomassiliicoccales archaeon
TTCCTTCTTCTCGTATTTTTCACCAACAACAGCCATTCCCTTGCTCAAACCATCGAAGATAATTGTTTGTGGTAGAATTCCCGCGTTGAGTGCCTGTTCCGCCAGCGGTTTTGCTTCCTTGATTTTCCCCTTTACAACGACTTCAGCTAGCTTGTCGAGAATTTCATTACTCATTCAGCGCTCCCTCCACACTTTGGGATGTATTTTTTGGATTGGGGTGCTCCATTATAAACCCTTTTATGGATGGATACACCATCCAACCTGATCCATATATTAACGATTGGTGATTTGCTCGGCTAGAACGATGGGGATGCGCTCTCCACACGCAGAACATTTGCCATTATCGAGATAGATTTTAACGGATGAAAAAGTCGGGCAGAAGCGGCTCAATTCGCCTTTTTTTGTGCATATCTTTTCGCTAACCGCTTCGCTTTTTCTTTCGACAACGAGCGCGCCACATCGATGACAATACGTATTCTGATATTCGTCCCCGACAACTCCTGCAAGGTAAGGATACTTGATTCCGCATTTCTTTGCAATTTCATATGCTTCCCTGAGTTTTTCTACGCTTTGTGCCGGTATATGTGAAAGTTTGTATGAAGGTTGAAATCTGAAAAAATGTACAGGAGTTTCCGAGCCTAGTTCATCAACGACCCAATTCGAAAATCGTTTGATCTCATCCGCATGATCGTTCAACCCAGGGATAAGTAAGAAGGTCAATTCAACATGAACACCAGCGCGTTTTGCGTCAATACATGTATCAAGCACATCCGAAAGCCGAGCATGACAATTTGTGCGGTAGAACCCGTCGGTAAATCCCTTCACATCGATGTTTGCCACATCTACATATTTAAGCAACTCACGGCGAGGTTCTTTTTCAATAAAACCATTTGTATTGATGATCGAAAAGAGACCATGACGGTTTGCTTCTTTCGATGTATCGAGAACAAATTCGTACCATACAATCGGTTCATTGAATGTCCATGCAATCGCATCAACCTTCTTATCAAGGGCTTCTCTTACAACCGCGTCGCTATTCGTCAAGCGAAATCCAATATCAATGCCAGATGATCTCGCGATAGAAAAATTCTGACAATTTGCACAATCCATGTTACAGCCAAATGTCCCGAGTGAATAGAGCCTAGTACCTGGCTTATAATGGAAGATAGGTTTCTTCTCAATAGGATCGACGACCGATGCACAAACTTTTCCGTAATTCGCAGATCGAAGAGTTCCTCTGTCATTGATCCTCGCTAAACAGAAACCGCTTTCACCCTCATTGATGTAGCACCGATGGGGGCAGAGTAGGCATCTGATCCCTTTGCCTTCCATGGACCAATATCTCGCAACAGGATCTCGCATAATTCTTCCTGCTTAATCTAGTAATCATCTTCTTCATATTGAGATGCCCCGCAAACCGGGCACTTGATTTGATTCTTTTGCAGGGGAAATCCACAGACGATACACTCTGGCACGGTTAACGCCCTCTTTCTCGCTCTAGGCGCCCTAGTGGCACCTCAGTCGAATCTATGAATAATGATGTCCGTTCAAAGATTTAAACCTAAATTTAGTACAAAATCTCTACACAAGTTCAATATTGCAAGCTTGCTTCGTCTCTTTACAATGAGCACAAAGGATTCATCAATCAATTGAATGGATGATTAATGTAACAATATCGATTTATTACGAGGATTTTAAGAACTGACAAAATTCTGATCATAGAATGATTACTCAGATAGAGATCTGATCGCCTCAATCTTTCCGAGTTTGAGTAAACCGACCTCACTGCATGCAAAGACTTCTGCCTTGTTGAGATCGGCTTTTTGGAGAATTGGTGAGAGGCATTCAGATGGCCCTGCTCTCGCGATATCGACCCCCATTGCAAGTGGACTGAATGCAGGCAGGACGATGACTCTTTCCTTTCTTAAAAAGACGAAACACGGCAGCTTGATCGCTGCCCCAACCCTATCGAGAAGCTTTACAGAAGGGTGTTCATGCCCGATCATTAATGGTCTTCGATCGATTGCTATGTGACCATGTGCAAAAGTTATTCTTTTAGTCGAAAATATGTCAACAACCTCTATTCCCATCTTAGATGCAATCGCCTTAAGATAATTGTCATGATTCCCTTTAATGAGGATGACATCTGAATGCTCGCGTAGTAACGACAGCATCGATCGAACCTCATTCCATTCTTGCTCGAGATTCTTGCTGAATTCATGTTTTAGATCACCGACAACAAGGATCTTCTCAGGAGCGTACTTATCGATAATTCTAATAAGTGAGTTCCTCATCGTCGCAGTCTGCATTCTTGGAATGAGGATACCTTCTTTTTCTAATGCTGATTCCATTCCGATATGAAGATCAGCAATCGCCACCATTCCCTCTGATTCATCAACAACGCAAAGATCGTTTGCGATGAGAATTCCAGGCATGACTTCGTAAACTTCCATTCTATAACCGACCAAAACAACACCTTAATTTAGGATATTTATCTTCTTTTCTCACCAAGACTTCGGATCTCACGCTTGTTCCCCTCTCAAAAATTCGATCGTAACTATGAAAAGCGCCACACAGAAAACCACTTTCGCCAATCCCCGCAAAAATTTTTCAAGAAATATCGCTCCTTATAACTCAAGAAATGATTCGACGTTCATTTATTATCCTGCCCTCAGTTGGAAAAGCTACAGAAGCGGCACTGTGGAAAAAAGGCATTTGTGACTGGGATCAATTTATCAAAGCAAAGTCGATAATTGGTTTCTCTGATCGTCGAAAAGAAATGTGTGATAGAATCCTTCAGACAGCACAAGATTTTCTTGAGGCAGGTTACTCCCAGTATTTTGTCAGTGTATTACCCCAGGTTGAACACTGGCGACTTTATTCTTATTTTGAAAAAGAAGCAGCATATATCGATATTGAAACTGATGGGCTTCATCAGAACTGCAGGATCACGATGGTTGGAGTTCATCGAAATGGTAAGACACGAGTGTTCATCAGGGGCCATGACCTCAGCGAAAAGAGCCTTCGTGAATTTCTTTCCGGGTGTAAGATGATTGTATCATTCAATGGTAGCAGCTTTGATTTACCGATACTGCAACGCCATTTTCCCTTTTCGATCCCCAATGTACCGCACTTTGATCTCTGCCATGCATGCAGACGGATAGGTATAACTGGAGGTTTGAAGAATGCCGAGCGTTTCGTTGGGGTCAAAAGGGACAGAATTATAGAATTTCTCACGGGTGAACATGCAGCCTATCTGTGGAATTTATGGGAAAGGAAGGAGAGCCGAAACGCCCTTGAGCTTCTCAAAAAATACAATGAAGAGGACACGAGAAATCTCGTAGCTATCGCAAAATATGCCTATCGGCATCTCGAAAACAGGCTTACGCACAGTATCGGTCTACCCGACCGAATGGGCGGGTTGAACCCATGACACCATCAAGAACAATGGATATCGAAGGATTCACAAATGCAGCAAAGGATCTTGCAGAGATCTTGCTCGACGCAGCCAGAGTCTCGATCGTTGCTCACATCGACGCCGATGGCATCTGTGGCGCCTCAATTGCTTCAACCGCACTCGAAAGGGAAGGGATCGAACACTCAGTTCGTTTTGTCAAGAGGCTGGACGAAACAGAGATCGCACGGATCAATGGAGACCCAGCTGACGTGGTATGGCTGGTTGACATGGGGAGCGGTGTATATTCTAGAATCTCGCATCCCTGCGCATGCGTAACCGATCACCATCTTCCTGAAGCGGGAGTAGGACAAAGCAAAACAAGGGGAAGGGTCAACCTTCTGAGTTTTCTTCAAAAGCATCTCAACCCCCACCTTTTCGGCATCGACGGCTCGCTGCATATAAGTGGTGCAGGGACAACTTATATGGTCGCACGGGAAATGGCGGAAAAAAACAAAGACTTGGCGCCTCTCGCGATTATCGGAGCGGTCGGAGATCTCCAGGATTCCGCCGTATGCAGGCTTATGGGAATTAATAAACAGATTCTCGAAGAGGCCGAAAAACAAGAAAAGATGACATCGATCAAGGATATACGTATCTTTGGGAGAGAAACAAGACCCGTCAGCAAGATGTTGCAGTATTCAACCGATCCGATTCTCCCGCAGCTAACAAACGATGCGGCATCGTGTGAGAGATTCCTCGCACGACTTAATATCCCTCTAGTCGATGGAGAAATGTGGCGTTCCTGGGTTGACCTTGTATTTGAGGAAAAAAGGAAAATCGCGTCGGCTCTCTGCCATCATCTACTCGATTCTGGAAGTGGTCACTGGGCTGTTAAGAGACTAATTGGCGATGTTTACATCCTTAAGGATGAGAGACCGAAAACTGCACTTCACGATGCAAAAGAATTTTCAACATTACTGAATGCGTGTGGAAGATATGGCGAAGGTTACATTGGAATGAAAATATGCAAAGGCGATAGAGAAACGGCACTCCAAATGGGCATTCGTTTGCTTCAGAACCACCGTGGAAATCTGGCAGATGCGATCGCTGTTGTCAAAGAAGTAGGAGTGACGAAAGGAAGGATTGTTCAATACTTCCACGGCAGGGACGAGATACTCGATAGCATCGTCGGTATCGTTGCGGGAATGGTTCTTGGCTCAGGAGAAGTCGCTATGGATATCCCAATTGTTGCTTTTGCTTATTCTGAAGAAAATAAGGTAAAGGTTTCAGCCCGTGCCACAAGGGAACTTGTGAGAAAGGGTCTTGATCTTGCGGAAGCCGTTAAACGAGCGTCGGAAAAGGTTGGCGGGATTGGAGGAGGACACAATATTGCAGCTGGTGCTACAATCGACTCAGGAAAAGAAATGCAATTTATCGAAGAAATTGAGAGGATCATTGAAGAACAGTTGTCATTGAGGCTCAACGAATGACCCTCAGAAGGATTGCTTGTTGTGCGTGCAGTCTATTTTCAGCCTGGTCGAAGACAACACTCTGGTCGCCGTCGATCACCTCGTCAGTAATCTCATGTCCTCTATGCGCTGGCAGACAATGCATCACGATACAGTCATCCTTCGCATTTGCGAGAAGCTTCGAATTGATCTGATAAGGCGCGAACACCTTTTCACGTTCTTCTGCCTCCTTTTCCTGCCCCATCGAAGTCCAAACGTCGGTATAAACAACATCAGCGTTCTTAACAGCATCATGAGGATCGCTGATGACCATCGAAATGCATTTGTTTCTTTTGGCGATCGAGATCGCATCTGCGACGATTTTCTCATTTGGTTTGTAACCATCAGGGCAAGCAGCAACGAAGTCCATTCCCACAATCGCTGCGCCGAGGAGGAGGGAATTGCACACATTGTTTCCATCGCCAACGTACGCCATCTTAATACCTTTCAGCTTTCCTTTTTTTTCTTTCACCGTAAGAAGATCTGCGACGATCTGGCACGGATGTTCGAGATCGTCAAGTCCGTTAATCACAGGGACCGTTGCATTTCTTGCGAGTTCAATCATCATCTCATGGCTAAAGGCACGATACATAATGGCATCAACATATCTGCTGAGCACTTTGGCAGTATCGGCAATCGTTTCGCCGCGGCCTATTTGAAGGTCTCTTGGACTCAAATAAAGAGCGTGCCCGCCAAGTTGGGCCATTCCAACTTCAAAGGAGACTCTAGTCCTCGTGCTGGGTTTCTCAAAAATCATTGCGAGAGTCTTTCCCTTTAGGGCGTTTTCTTTTTTCAATTTACCACTCTTGAGATCGAGAGCCATACTCAGAATTTGATCTAAGTCAGATTCGAGGTCACGAACTGAAATAATATCGCGCTTCATGCTTCTCGCTCATTGAATTGAGCGATTAGATTTAACTCTTATGAATATTTCCGGACAATTCGCTAGAACTGTGTTTATGGAAGTAGGTACTGGATGTC
>JANHAK010000090.1 GCA_024464195.1 Methanomassiliicoccales archaeon
CCGACAAGTTTTATCAGGTTCTTTATCCTTCGAGATGAAGCGATGACTTATCATCTGTACGAAAGTGATCCATACATCAAAAGTTTCGATGCGACCGTGGAAAAAATTGATGGCGACTGGATTTTGCTTGACCAGACTGCATTTTTTCCAGGCGGCGGAGGACAGGAATGCGACCTAGGATCGATTGGAGGGCTGCGAGTTACGGAGGTCAAAGCTGAGGGAGATCACGTATATCATAGCGTTCCAGGTCACACATTTAATCCCGGTCAGAGGGTTCACGGCGAAATCGATTGGGATCGTCGCTATGAGCTGATGAAGGGACATACAGGAGAACACATCCTTTTTTCGTCGATACTGCGCGAATCTCCAGATATCGAACTCGTCAAAATCCATATATCGCCGTCAAAAAAAAGTCTGGTGATAAAAGGGCATGTCGACTGGTCAGTCATATCAAAGGCTCAAAAAAAGGCCAATGAAATCATTATGAAGGGGTTGGCTGTGACAGAATGTTGGCTTGAAAGAAACGAGGTATCTACATCTGGAATTCGGGCAAAACTCGAGAGAATTACGGAGAATAAAATAAGGATCATCAAGATTGATGGGTTTGATCAGGCAGCGTGCGCTGGCATTCATGTGAGAAATACGGCAGAGGTGAACGCGATCTTTGTGACAAAAATCTCATCAGCCAAGCCTATCGGTGATTTCGAGATTTCTTTTGAGGTTGGCGCAAACGCAATGATGAAATCGATATTTTTTGGCGCAATCGCATTGCATGCCTCCGACGTGATTGGAGCTCAACCAGAGCATCTTGTTAACGCTGTAGAAAACATGAAACATTTAGTGACGGTTTTAAAGGATTCACTAAAGAAACACGCGCGCGAAAGATTGAGATCGCTTGTTCCTGAGAGACACGGGCCATTCAAAATTTATTCGGGATTATTTGAATCCGTGGATAGGAAACTGCTTACTGATGAAGCGAATCGTTTCATTCAGGAAGAGAAAACGGTTTGCATTTTTGGATCAACAGATGAAAGAGCATTGTTTATATTAGCGGTAAATAAGGACGTCGATATCGACTGTCCCGGAATTCTCAACAAGTGTTTGTCTGAGTTCGGTGGAAAAGGAGGAGGGCAGAAGCACTTCGCCTCGGGCGGAACGACCGATTTAATCCATATAAATGAAGTTTTCAGAAACATACTCGACGAAGTTAGGTTCGCTCTCAGTCAAAAGGTTGCGAATGATAGATGAATGTTTTGTTGTGATGACTTTTTCATTTTTTCAGTTTCTCATTTAATCTTGTAACAGAATTTGATGGATATATAAATAAACAATTAATAATCGATTTATTAGTCAAAAAGCTAACATTAGAAACATTTATAATGTAATTTGTTCATCACCTGTGCCATGGCTCAGACAATTAGTGAATCCGAACTCAAGGAGAGCGTATTGAAGACGGTCAAACAGGAGGAAGTTCGTTTTGTTGAGATGCAGTTTTCGGATATTCTTGGGACCGTCAAGAGTGTCTCTATCCCGGTAGAAAGACTCGAAAAAGCCATTGACGAAGGGGTCTTCATTGATGGGTCATCGATTCTTGGTTATGCAACGATCGAAGAATCTGATATGAGAGCAGTTCCAATACTTGACTCCTTTCTAATCTACCCATGGACGATTGGAAGTTGGATGAAAACGGCACGATTCATGTGCAGAATTTTTGATCACAACGGGAACAGATTCAAGGGAGACCCGAGGTACGTTCTCGAACGGATAATGGAACGGGCGAGAGAGAAGGGATATATATTCAACGTTGGCCCTGAGTTTGAATTCTTCCTTTTCAAGACTGATGAAAATCACAATCCTCGATTAGTTCCGAATGATGTTGGCGGGTATTTTGACCTGATGCCGCTGGACAAAGGAGAGGTCGTTCGTAAAGACATCATGATGAATTTCGATATGATGAAATTTAACATGGAAGCGTCGCATCATGAGGTCGCGCCGGGTCAGCATGAAGTCGATTTGCGATATGATGATGCTCTGACAATCGCTGACCGTATGATCACCTTGAAATTTGGAATTAAGACGATCGCCCTGAGGCACGGATTGCACGCTACATTCATGCCCAAACCTCTATACGGCGTCAACGGCTCTGGGATGCACGTCCATCAATCATTGTCAACTATTGATGGTGTGAATGCATTTGACGATCCTTCAGGTCGATTTGGGCTCAGTCAAATTGCCTTCAAATATATCGGTGGTTTGCTCAAGCATGCGAGGGAAACATGTGCGATTCTTGCTTCCTATGTTAATTCATACAAAAGACTCGTGCCGGGATTCGAGGCTCCATGCTACATTTCGTGGGCGAACAGGAATCGCAGCGCTTTAATCCGGGTTCCCGCAGGGAGAGGCAATAAGACGCGGATTGAGCTTAGGAATCCAGATCCAGCTGGAAATCCGTACCTGCAGTTTGCTGTCATGCTTGCCGCTGGTCTAGATGGAATCGAGAAGGGCATCGAACCGCCAGAACCCATTGAACGTGATATTTATCATATGAGCAAAGAAGAGAGGGAACGACACAATATCGAAAGTCTTCCAGAAAGCCTCGGTGAAGCACTCGCTTTAATGGGTACGAGCAAACTGGTTAAGGAGACGCTTGGAGATCACATCTTTAGCCACTACTTGCACATCAAAGGAAAGGAGTGGGATGAGTACCGGACCCGCGTTACAGATTGGGAAATTGAAAAATTCTTGAGAGTCCTATGATGAATCGTCTTGAAATCAAGATATCAATCGTAGCATAGAGAGACTCAAAAGATTTAACTTACGGACACCAATCACTTGATCAGAAAACATGATGCCCGGTATTGGTCGAATGAATCCGCGCCAGCTCAAACAAGCGATGAAACGTCTTGGTATCAAGGCAGAAGAGATTGAGGGCGTTGAAGAGGTCATCATTCGCACGAAGACGAGGGAGTATGTCATCAAAGAAGCTGCAGTCACGCTGATGGACGTTCAGGGGCAAAAATCATTTCAGATCATCGGTGAGCCCGAAATCCTCGAAAGAAAATCAGGTGCCAAAGAGGAGGAAAAGAAAATCCCTGATGAGGATGTGAAGCTTGTGATGGAGCAGACCGGTTGCACTGAGGAAGAAGCTATTCGTGCTCTCAATGAGTGCGACGGTCAGCCGGCGGAAGCGATACTGAAAATTATGTCATCGCGATGAGATGAAAATATGTGTCTTGCAATCCCAGGAAAAATCGTTTGCATCGACGGAAATCTCGCTGATGTTGATTTTGGCGGTGTTTTAAGGAAAGTCAATATATCGCTGGTAGACGCAAGAATTGGAGATTGGGTCATGGTTCATGCGGGGTTTGCCATTCAGATTATCGACGAAGAAGAAGCGAAAGAAACGCTTCGACTCTGGGAAGAATTACTCGCTCAATCTTAAAAGAATTCTCGAATTCTTATCATTTATATATTCATTTATTTTTTTCAGCTTCTATACAGACAAACCCTCCAATCGCAATACCCTCTCTCGGTTGTTCGAGAATTGGCTCTTCTTCGGGACCGAATCGAAGCGTCGAAACAATCTTCTTAATCACGAAACCAGAAACCTCCAATAACTCAATAACTTCATCAAAGCTAAGAAATCGCGCATACCGATAAATTCGATGCCCTTGCTTTCCTTTTTCAATATAATGTTTGCCCCACGCCGACTCCCTCGGTATGAAACAGATAGCTGCGTTTCCTTTTCTTTTCAAAACTCTATAAACCTCTTTCATCAAGGATTTTCGATCGGTAACAAAGCAAAGTGTTGTCGAAATGAGAACAAAATCGAAGACCTCGTTCTTGAACGGTAACTTTTCCCCGACACCACGAATAACATCGATTCCCTTTTCTTTCGCAAGGGATAGCATTGGAAGGGAAGGATCAATGCCGAGTTTAATCCCTAATTCATTCGCAATTAATCCTGTTCCGATACCTATCTCCAAGCCCACGCCTTGCAAACTGAGTTTTTTCATGGCCTCCTTTTCACATAAAAAAATTTTGTAATTCCTTTTGTACCAGTTTTCATATTCTTTCGCGACTTCATCGAAAATTGTGTCGTGCATGTTTTCTTTTTTATAATTCGTTTGTGTCTCTTACAGTTTATGCCTAACGCTTTGTCCATGAATTAACTACTAACTTGGTGTATTTCAGAAGTCCTTATAATAGAGAGGCTCTGTTGATATCGATGACGAAGTGACGATATGCGGAGTGTTTACGGACCAGTGAGATCGTGGCGATTTGGCCGATCGCTCGGAATCGATCCGATTGGCATTGAACCAAAAATATGCAGTTTCAACTGCCTTTATTGCCAGCTTGGAACTAAAGGAATACTGACGAGCAAACGAAGCGAATTCGTATCATCTGAAGTCGTTAAGGAGGAGTTGGAGCTTGCCCTCGCAAAATTTCCAGGTATAGATATCATCACATTTTCTGGAACAGGGGAGCCAACATTGGCTTCGAACTTTGGCGAGCTTGTTGATAAAGTGAGATCGCTGACGAC
This sequence comes from Methanomassiliicoccales archaeon, assembly GCA_024464195.1. Taxonomy (GTDB): domain Archaea; phylum Thermoplasmatota; class Thermoplasmata; order Methanomassiliicoccales; family JACIVX01; genus JACIVX01. The sequence continues at coordinate 4,544 of JANHAK010000090.1, forward strand.
CGTACGAATAGGTGTTCTCACGAACTCATCGCTACTTTCCAATTCGGATGTGAGGCACGACGTGATGAAAGCTGATGTGATTGTGGCTAAGCTCGACGCCGCAACAGAATCTACGTTTTTTGCTGTGAATCACCCTCATGAGGACATCGAATTCGCCGATGTCATTCATGGAATCGAAATGACAAGAAAGGAATTCGATGGGAGTTTCCAGTTGGAGGTCATGTTTGTCGAAGAGAACATGCAAGAGGCATCAGGAATTGCTGAGATTTGCAAGAGAATTAGCCCTGATATTCTGTATCTAAACACGCCCCTACGTCCTTGCGCCAAACAGCCCCTTGGAAAAAGAGAGATGAAAAAATTGCGTAAATACTTTGAGGAATTTACGGCGAAGATGGTGTACGATGAAGATAGACGATTGTGATAATTCTGACAAATGCGCCGCAAGTGCAAACACGAGGAGTTAAGCTTCTTTCTAATTCAGAAAGAACAATAAAAAATGAAAAAAATAAGGTAAAGGGAGATTGTTAAAGAACCCACTCATTCTTTACAATACTCTTTGAGTTGCTCCCATTTCCTGTCAACTTGGGCCTGGATTTCATCAGCGATATGTTTCCATTTTTCCGTCAAGAGATGCCTAAATCTGCCTTGAGACTTCAGCCAATCAGTGATAGGTCTCTTTTCTTTCTTTCCCTCTGCGATTCTCTTGCTATCACCAGTTAGTCTCCAAATTCCATTCTCGTATTCGTAGAGCGGCCAGATGCATGTTTCAACAGCTAGCCTTGCAATTTGAATCGTCTGGGAAGAATCGAATCTCCAACCTCTGGGACACGGAGCGACGACGTTGATGAACGCGGGACCGTTTGCCTCGAACGCCTTAGCCGCCTTTTCCATTAAATCTTTCCAGTTATGTGGTGAGGCTTGCGCTGCGTATGGAAGTTCATGGGCAATAATGATTTTTGTTAGATCCTTTGGATACTCTTTCTTTCCAGGAACACAGGTGCCTGCGGGGCAAGTTGTCGTGCTCGCTCCCTTCCAAGTAGCACCAGATCTTTGAATACCTGTGTTCATATAAGCTTCATTATTCAGGCACACATAAACAAATCGATGCCCTCTTTCAATCGCGCCCGAAAGTGATTGAAATCCGATGTCATATGTACCACCATCTCCTCCGAAGGCGATAAATCTGATTTCATCTTTGATAATGCCTTTTCTCAGGAGTGCTCTATAAGCACTTTCCACGCCGGTGATCGTCG